>CAZSJP010000140.1:6007-8788 GCA_964606675.1 uncultured bacterium | reverse complement strand
CGATACTTCGGCTTGCATAGATACCGTACTTCGCCTGCCGGTCTTCGATGCCGGGCTACCTGCGCCCTGGTTTCTAAGATAGGGTCGAAACGGCCCGGGTAAAGGACGCGCGCCTCAATCTTTTCCGTCGGCAAGCAGGCGCTCGATCGCCGCACCGAGTCTGCGTCCCCTCAAGTCGACACCCCCGATACGACCTGTTCGGTCGAGCAGGTAGGTCTTGGGTATGCCGACCACGTTGTAGTCCCTGGCGACGGACGACTGCGGCGTGTCCGCGAGGTACGCGTGCGACCAGGGCATCGAATTGGCCTGTAGAAACGCGTCGAGCGCCCGTTCGGTTCGGTCGAAGCTTATGCCGATGATGTCGAACCCTAGGTCTCGGTAGCGGTTGTATGCGTCTTGCACCTCGGGCAGCGCTTGCCGACACGGGCCGCACCACGTTGCCCAGAAGTCTATGAGAACTACTTTTCCGCGATAGTCCTGCAGCCGCAGTGGCTCGCCGGTTCTCAAGCGTACACTCAACTCCGGTGCGAGCCGCCCCAGCATCTTCGCGTTCGCCCGCAGCGTTGCGGCGCCCTGCAATATCCAACGCTGGATTCCGCGGGATCTTTCCAGCGTGTCGAGGTGCGCTCGCGCGTCGGCGACCATCCCCACATCCACGAGTGCGTGTGCAAGTAGAAATCTCGCAGTCGGGGCGGCCTCATGGTCGGTGTGGAGGCGCAGCACGCGACGCATCGCCGCGATGCCGTCGCTCATCTGTCCGCTGTCGAGCAGAATGCGCCCGCGCAAGAAATTCGCGGCCGGGGCGTATTCCGCGTCGAGCGGCAACGAGACCGCGCTATCGAACATCGTTAGTGCACTCGGGTCGTCTCCCAGTCCCATCTGGCAGACGCCGCGGAAGAACGCTTCGGCGGCACGGTCGGACGGTCCGTTGTGCAGTTCGTGGAAATCGTCGAGCATGGCGAGCGCACGCCTGAGGTCAGGCTCCTTGGCGGCCTGCGTGGCCTCGGGTCGCTCTATGAGCGCCCGAATCCTGCCCAGACGCTCGGCAGCGGCGTCACTGCCTTCGGCAGCGGCGAAAGGTGCCGGCCAAAGGAGGAACGCCAGGAGCGTTGCGAGAAGCGCCATGCGTAGCGATGGTGACGTCATTCGAACTCCCGGACGCAGCGACCGACCAACTGAAGTCGCGGCCGTTGATCCCTATCGGCTTAGTAGCTCGCTCAGCACTTCTGCGGCCAGTTCCCTGACGTCTCGGTCAGGGTCCGAATCCACCATCTGCATCAGCGTTCCCATGTCGCTGGCAGTGACCACTCTGCGCACGGCCTGCAGTCCGAACAGCCGGTCTTCGACGGGCCGGTCGGCAAGCATTCGCAGGAATCCGGTCGAGTCGAGCGCATAGCGCCTCGCCAGCACCGCGCTGATTCGCTGCACGTAGGCGTGCTCGTCCCGCCATCGAGCGACCGAGTCGAGTATCAGCGGCCAAACCTCCTCGCCGGGCCTCTCCTGGACGAGCCGCGCCACGTCCGCTCGCACGAGCCAGTTGGGTTCTTCGATCATGGTGGTGCGCAGAAGCGCGTATTGGTCTGCCGTGTCGGCCCTCATGAGGTCGCGCTTTATGAGGATCGCCTTCGCCGCGTAGTCCACCATCTCGGCTATCTGCCGATCTCCGGACGCAGAGGCGTCGGCAAGCGCGGCCTGCAGGACCGGCAGCGCGCGCTCGTCGCCAAGCCATCCCAGCGCCTGGAACGCGTGGAGTCGTTCCTTGTCATCGCCGGCCTGAGCGCGCTCGATGATGAACGGCACAGCCGCGGGCATTCCGAGTTGACCCAGAATGGTTATGATGTCAGGACGGTGCTCGGGGCTACTCTCTGCCCGGGCGATGAGCGCTGCAACGATATGTTGAACGTCGGCGGCGTCGTAGAGGCCGGATGCCGTACGCTCTTGAAGCCGAACATACGCCTCAAGCAACCTGTCGCCATCGCCCGTGGCGATCTCGCGCAGTAGCGGACGGAGGTATTCGGGTTGGGCGCCGGCGTCTGTAGCCATCAGAACAGCCGTCGCCAGCACCAAACATACGACTCGCCGCATTCCGCGTGCTCCCGTCAGATGGCTTCGAGCGTCGCGCGCGGTACCCAGCCACGCAACCCGTTCGCGATTTCGACCAGTATCCAGTCGCTTTCCTGCCTGTCCGCCAGGACCTTCGTACCCTCATGCAGGACGAAGCCGACCTTCGCATTCAGCCTCGGCTCGAACCGCGCCTCAACCTGGGGTTGGAGCACGATAGAAGCGGAGCCGACTTCGGACATCCACCGCTGCAGACCGGCGATTCCGGCGCAGCCGGCAGCGATGGTGGCCGCGGTTATCACGATCGCGACCGTCAGGCCGCTCTGTCGGCCGCCTAGCAGCCACCACGATATCGTCAAACACACCCCGAATATGCCGAACAGCATGCCGAACGCCAACCAGTCGGGCAGAGCGCGCGAGATCAGACGACGTAGCGTCTCCTTCGCGCGCACCTCCGGAACGGCAGACTCGACGCGGTCGGCTATCAGCAGGCGGACGAGTTCGAGGTTCTCGGCGGAGTCATCATTGCCCGGATCCAACCTTAGGCTACGCTCGTAGTTGAGGATCGCATGCCCCATCCGCCCGAGGCGAAAGTGCGCGTTGCCGAGGTTGTAGTATACCGCGCTGTTCTCTGCGCCCGCCTCGATGCTTCTTCGGTAGAGGTCTACGGCCCTCCCGAACTCCTCGTTCCTGTACGCTCTGTTGCCATCGTTGTAGAAC
>CAZSJP010000140.1:0-5997 GCA_964606675.1 uncultured bacterium | reverse complement strand
GTCGGGCGGGGCGTACGACGACGCCACTACCACGCCCGCGGCAGCCAGCAACAACAGCACCTGTGGGCGGCGTCGGGCGGCGGTGCGCGCGGCGCCCTTCACCGCGAGGATCGCTCGTCCCATGACTCCAAGTCCCTTATCAGCAGACCGATCAGCTCACTTCCTTCGTTGCATATCTCGACTGCGGCGCTTCTCTCGTCGGCCGACGGAGCATATCGCGCGCGGTCGCAGCGGCCGAGCAGCGCGACGACTCGCTCGACGGCGTCGTCCTGCACCTCTCGCGCCCGCAGTTCCTCGGCGACCTGCGGCGACGTCAGGCCGGCAGCGCTAAGCCCGGCGTGCGCGGCGACCAGGTCGAGAATCGCGCTGGCGACCGAGACGATGGCGTCCGGATGCTCCTCTCGCTTCAGGTGTTTCTGAGCCGTCCTGAGTCGTTTCTGCCCTTCCGATCGCGATGCCAACGCCCTCACGCGGCCGGGGTCGCTTCCGAGCCGGCGCCGCCGAAATCGCATACCGGCGGCCACGACGACCAACATCGGCGCGATTGCATGGAGGTACCAGTAGTACGAACTGTCCCACACGCGCGAAGTCTGGTCAGCCAGGGCATCGGCGTTCGGCAGGATGAACCGTATGTCGGAACCGACCTGGCGCACCTCGGACGGGGTCAGAGACATCGCGGCCCCACCGGGAGCATCCTCGGCCCTGCGCTTCACCGTCAGAACCGTCCGCGGAGTTGCGACGGTTCGGTACTCTCCGGCTTCCGGATCGAGGAACACGAACGACGCCGACGGCATGTCCACGGCGCCGGCGTGCAGAGGGATTAGCACCCGTTCATACGTCTTCCGACCGCCGAACGACATGCCGGACTTGTCGATGGCAGTGGTGACCTCCGGGTCGTACGCGCGAAAACCGGCGAGAGACGACATACGCAACTCGCCCACGGCGTTCAGATTGCCCTGCCCCGCCAGAACGACCGTCCACGTCACGGGGTCGCCCTGATCGACCTGCGTACGATCGACGCTTCCGGTCAGTCGGAAGTTGCCGACCGCGCCCTCGAATCCTGGCGGCGGCTCGGGTGGCAGCGGACGCACCTCCAGCGTGTGCTCGGCCGACCGCGCCGTCACATTCGTGCTGCGGTACTGGGGCTGCCCGAAGAAATCGCGCCTGCCGGTGGCCGTGGCGACGCCGCCGCTCATGGCCATCGAGGGTATGGTGACCGTGCCGGCGGTAGTCGGGGAGATCGCAACCTTGAGGATCGGCATGACGGTGTACGCCACGCCGTTCACGACCTCTCTGGTGCGCGGCGATTGCTCTTGGCGAGCATCGAACAGCTTCTCGATCCACACGCCGACGAAGTTCGGCTCTTCGGCAATGCTGCGGCTCGTAACGCGTGCACGTTCGTACTCTCGCAGACGATACTCGACGGTCACGGCTTGGCCAGGGTAGGCCGTCATGCTGCTTAGCCTGACCTGCATGTCGATCGGACGTATCTGCGATCCGCCCTGCAGGCGGCTTCTACCGACAGAGAGGCGAATTGGCTTTGTGAGATGCCGTTTGCCGTCGACGATGATGGGCAAGGCCGGAATCGCAAGCTCTCCAGGCGTCCGCGCGTCGAGGTAGTACGTGTACGAGACTGTGACGTTCCGACTTAGGCTGCCGTTGACAAACTGGATATTCTGCGATCTCGAGGGGCCATGAGGTCCGGACACGGACATTGCCGCTTGATTCGGAATCGGCGGAGTGTCAACCGATCCGACTTCGTCGCCGCTCACCGTGACGGTCAGGATGGCCCTCCCACCGACCTCCATGCGGTCCCGGTCTATCGTCGCGGTCACGCTCAGCGGCGCGGCTGCACCGACGGTCCACGCAGTGACGACGATGGCCGCGGCCAGCACCGCGTGCCAACCAGGAGACGCGATTGGTCGGTTCATGTCGGACATCCCGCTACCACCGTGGGCCACTGCGCCTGCCGCGGCGCCCGGGCTGCTTCCGAGTCGGCCCTTTTTCCTGCTGTTCGAGGGCATCCAGCAGCCGTTGCGCGTCCTCCTGGCTCATCTGGCCCGGAGGCGGCTCTTCGGGCCGGTCCTGGCCGTCGGCCTCTTTCTCCGATGCGCTCTGTTCTTCTTCCTCGCCACCGGCAGGCTGCTGCTCATCCTCTTCGGGCGGCTTGTCGCCCGGCTCCGCCGTCTGCCGCTGTTGCTGCTCTGATCGCTGCTCCTGGCCCTGTTGGTCGCTCTGCTCCTGCCGCTCCTCGCGTCGTCTCTGGATGGCTTCGAGCAGCTTCCGTGCGCCGACGTTCAGCGGGTCCTGCCGAAGCGCTTCGGCCAGGTCGCCGAGCGCGCGCTCTTCGTCGGCAAGTCCGAACTGGATCGATCCGTAGGCTGCCGCGGCCCCCGCAATGAGCACCTCGGGCGGAGGAGGCGGCGCTTGCGCTCGGGCTACAACTGCCAGCAGCAGGATCCCTGCGAGCACGCACTCTGTTGCGGCTCTCATCGGTGCGCCTCCAGCGCCTCGACAAGATCGCCAAGGCGCGCGCTGAAATCGCCGTATCGGGCCTGCGCGGCAGGCTCCGCCTCGATGGTGCGTCTCATGATCGTTTCGGCTTCCGAGTAACGCCCCTGGCGAGCCAGCGATTCTGCCCGGCTCGCCCGGCCGCGTGCCCATTCGCTGACCCGCTGTTCGGCCTGCTGCTCTTCCTTCGCCTCGGCCTCTTCGGCGGCCTGGTTGAGCATGCGCTGAACCAGTTCGAGATTGAACTTGGCATCGACGTCACTGGGATTCTGCTCCAGCGCGCGCTGGTAGCTATCGACGGCTTCCAGCAGCTTGTTCTGGCGAACGTAGTTGTTTCCCTGATTGTACGACGCCATCGAGCGGAATGCGGAATCCCGACCCGTTAGCGCCTTCGTGAAAGCCTCGCCGGCTTCTTCGTGTACGCCCTGACGATGCTGTACGTTGCCGATGTTGAAATGCACACGCGGATCGTCCGGCGCGTCTATCTGCGCCTCGCGGTACGCGGCCAAGGCGTTGTCGAACTCGCCATGCACCATATGCTCGTTGCCCGCGTCCACGTTGCGGGAGACCGAATCGCGCCAGCCCAGTCCGTCGCACCCGACGAGCAACCCGCAGCAGGCGATGGCGATCCATTTCGTCATAGTGGCCGTCATCGTCCCGAATCTCCGTCGACAGCAGGTCGGGGCGTTCGGCGGCGGTCCGGGACGAACGGCACCATGAGCAATATGACCACGGCCACGCCCAGCGGCCATTGGTATCTGTCGACGCGACCTATGAATCGCTCCTCTTCGTATCTGCTTCGTTCGAGCCCGTCGATGGCCGCGAATATCTCATCCAGTTCCATTTCGTCCGGCGTGGCCCGGTAATACGCGCCGCCCGTCTCCACAGCGATTTCTCTCAGATTCCGTTCGTCGAGCCGCGTCTTGACCACGCTTCCCGATTCGTCGCGGAGAAACTCGGTGCCTCCGCCTCGCCTCGGGATGGGTATCAGCTCGCCGTCGGACGAGCCGATGCCTATCGCGTATATCCGTACGCCTCGCGCGTGGGCTTCTCTTGCGGCATCCATCGGGCTGCTGTCGTGGTCTTCGCCATCGGTGATCAGGATCATCGTGCTGTGGCGCCCGGCCCGTTCGGGGTATGCTTCCAGACCTACTCGGATCGCCCTTCCAACCGCGGTGCCTTCGTCTGGGATCGTGTAGACGCCGATGTCTCTGAGGAACAGCCTCACGGCCGCGTAGTCGCTCGTCAGCGGGCATTGGATGAACGCGGAGCCGGTGAACGGCACAAGTGCGACACGGTCGTTCACCAGCCGGTCGACGAACGCTCCGATTTCATGCTTCGCCGCGCTCAGGCGATCCGGGGCAACGTCTTGGGCCAGCATCGACAGCGAAACGTCGAGCAACACGACGATGTCGACGCCTTCCCGCTGCATGACTTGCCCCACCGCCCCCCACTGCGGCCTGGCGCCGGCGAGGACGGCCCACCCGATCCCGACTGCGAGCAACGCGGTTCGCAGCCATCGAAGATCCGTCCCGTGGCCGTAGAACCTGTCGAGCAGCCTGACGTTGCCGAGACGTGCGAGTATTTGTCGGCGCCGCACGGATGCCACGGCGGCAACCGCCACCAGCACCGGCACGACGAGCAGACACCACAGCCAGCCGGGCGCGGCCCACATTGTCAGCAGTATGGTGCCCAGATTGTCCATGTTACCTCTTGACAGGCCGACGGCATTGCCCCGCCCATCGCAGGTGCCCCGCCCTATGGCAGTGTCCGGAAGATCGTGTTCGACATCACGAACTGGGCCGACAGAAGCAGCAGTCCGAGTGGCACGAGCATGTATGCGAACGTTAGCTCGGAGTAGCGTGGGATGCGTTCCATCTCCACTTCGGTCTGCTCCATCTGTCCGATCCGCGAGTAGATCTCCTCCAGCGCCGCCGGCGACGTTGCGCGGAAGAAGCGCCCGCCGGTGATTCGGGCCACTTCTTTCAGGATGTCTTCGTTCAGGCTGTCCTCAATGAAGTGGACACGTTCGCCAAAGATCGGGTCGCGCACGCGGATCGGCGCACGCCCCTGAACCCCGACGCCGATCGTGTATATCCTGATGCCGAAGCGGGCGGCTGCCTGGGCCGCGGTGATCGGATCGATGATGCCGGCGTTGTTGCTGCCGTCGGTGAGCAGTATGACGACTTTGCTCTTGGCCGGGCTGCGGCGAAGCCTGTTCGCGGCGGTCGCGATGGCCATCCCGATGGCCGTACCGTCCGGAATGGTCTCTCCCATGGTGATGGAGACCTTGCGCAGCAGCTCCTTGAGAATGCCGTAGTCGACCGTGAGCGGGCACTGCGTGAAGCTCTCGCCGGCGAAGACCACCATGCCGACACGGTCGGTGGTGCGTCCGGTGATGAACTCTCCTACTACCTCGCGGGCGACATCGATTCGTTCGCGGCCGGCAAGGTCGTATGCCTTCATGCTGCCGGAGACGTCGATCGCGAGGACGATATCGACGCCCTCGGAGGTGATCCGCTCAAGTATCTGCCCCGATTGAGGGCGCGCAAGTGCGACTATCAGAAGCGCTTCGCCCAGCACCTGCAGCGGCAGAACGCTGTGCCGAAGCTTCACCCACGCCGTCGGGCCGATGCGCTGCATGATACCCGTCGCCGGATACCGCAAGGCGCTCCCGGTGGCGCCACGGAAATACCAGAACACCTGTAGCGGCAGGATGCACAGCAGCAGCAGCCACCACGGGCTGGCGAGATGGTAGGTCATCCGACGCCCCCCATCGGTGGCTCTTCGGATTCGGCGGCCGCAACCTCGACTGCCTCGGCCCCCGTGGTGACGGCCGAGACCGCGGGCGGGAACTGCGTGACGCGAACGATAGTCTTCGCGCGCTCGATAAGCCCGGCTGTCTCCTCGTCAGGGGGAACGAACAGGGCGAACTTGACGAGGTCGCAGCGGGCGAGGAACTCGAGAATCCGCTCGACGTCTCCAGCCGGCGCCTGGCCGCCGCCAAGTTCCCTCGCGAGTTCGTCGTAGGTAAGCTCCATCGCGCCGATGCCATAGCGACGGGAAACGTAGCGGCGCATCGCCTCCGAAACCTCGAAATACAGGCCGTGCAGATCCCCGGCGGCAATGTAGTCGCCGGCCGGGATGCGGTCGAGCTCGGCCATCTCGTCGACGATCTCCACGGGCATGGGTCCGCTCTCGCCGATCTCGTCGCGCCGTCGTCGCCATACGACAACCGCCGCCAGCGCTACGATCGCGGTCCCGAGCGCTCCGGCGAGCACCCAGACCCAAGCCCTCACTATCGATGGCACGCCAACCACCGGCTTGATGTCTCGCAACGTGTCGCCGTCACTGACGCCGAGGCTCTTGATCGTGACGACCAGCGGCTGCGTCACCAACTCGCCCGTCCGTCCCGATGCCGTAGCGAACTCGACGGGCACCGGCGGGATGACGTATGTGCCGGGCCTGAAGGCCGTGATCCGGTAC
>CAZSJP010000139.1:3511-8789 GCA_964606675.1 uncultured bacterium | reverse complement strand
CCAGAGCGCGGGTGTCAGCAGACGGAACGCGTACAACTACATCCGCATCGTCGTCCGTCTCTCCCAGGCAGGGCTCCTCGATGGCGGCGAGACCCCGCTCCTCGGCATGTCCGCGGGCGTCACCAAGCTCCTCACCATCGTCGAACTCGAGCCGGAGGATGTCCGGACCCTCAACGAGGGCGGCGAGATCCTGGGCATCGGCGACCTCGACGAAATCGACCGCATGACCACCGCCGAACTCCGCCGCTGCGTCCGCGATCTGGGCGACGAGAACCGCAAAGCCCGAGATCGCCTCAAGGATGAGACCGGGCGCAAGGAGAACGCCGAGGCCGCCGCGCGCGAACTCCGCACCAAGGTCGACGAGGGCCGTCATCAGCCCAACGATATCGAGCAGGATATGGCCACTCACTTCACCCGCATGATCAAATGGCTCAAGGAAGTCCAGGAGCGCCCCGCCGCCGAACGCGAAGCCGCCGCCGAATCCATGTTCAACCTCATCGACGAACTCGCGAGCGCCACGACCAGGGCGCTCCTCCACGGCACCGGCAGCGAGACGATCCTGCCGCTGCCTCGCACCCCCGATCTCGCGCAAATGCAGCAGGAAGGAGCGTAATATGCCCCGTCTCGGCAGACACGCTGTCGAAGATATCCGCCGCCAGATCAGCGCGGCGTCCGGGGCCCAACGCGCATCCGTCGCCAAAGCGCTGGCGCAGCGCTATGGCGTGTCGCTCGGTACCATCTACGCCCGCACACAGGACATTCGCCCGTCGCGTGCGAAGCGTGTTGACGCAGGCGAACGAACTCTGGACGACGACGCTCGTAGGCAGTTCCTCTATCTCTGCGTCGCCAAGGAGCTCAGCGTCCCGGTCGCCCGGCGGCACATGATCGATGCCGGCCGGACGATGCCCTCCGTGCCCACCCTCAACCGTATCCTCGCCGACGCAGGCCTGTCCGCCGGCCAGCGCGATCTCGATATCACCCCCGCCGTGCGGTTCCAGGCGAAGGGACCGAACGACGTCTGGCAGATCGACGCGTCCGGCTCCACCATGTTCTATCTCGATACTGACGGGTCCGTGTCGTACATCAACCCCATCCGCCACACGGCAAATAAGCCACCACCCGAGCGTCCTCGGGTCTGGCTAATCGCTATCATCGACGACTGGTCCCGCGCGCTGTACGCCGAACTTGCGCCGGCCAACGATACGCAGTGCTGGCTGACCGCCCTGGGTAACGCCGCCCGGGAGAAGGACGCATCGTTCCCGTTTTGCGGCCTGCCCGGCACGCTCTACACCGACAACGACGCCGTGGTCAAGTCGGCGCGCTTCCAGCGGATTCTGTCGCTCTTCGAGCCGCCCATACAGCACCGCATGCACCTACCATACCACTCGCGAGCCACGGGCAAGGTGGAAAGGACGTTTCGCACCATCAAGGGGCAGTTCGAGGCCCTCCACCGCGCCGCGTTCGTCTCCGGCCTGGAAGGCACCGTCGACCAGTCGCACCACGAGCCGACGCGCTGGGCGAGCCTCGACGAGGCGAACGTCGCATTGCGGCACTGGCTCCTCGAGTACAACAGCCGCACGCACGGCACCACCGGAGAGCAGCCCTTCGCCCGCTGGATGCGCGGCCTCCACTCGGCGGAAGCACCCATACGCGTCGTCGATGACGAGACGCTCAACGGCCTGATCCTCATCGACGAGAGCGAGCGCCGCGTCAACGCCGACCTGACCATCAGCATGCAGTCGACGCGCTACGCGCTCCCCCACGTCGAGCCGTTCGTCTCCCTGGTTCGCAAGAAGCTCCGTATCTGGTGGTCGCCCGAGATCGCTGGCTCCGTGTGGGCCGACGTCGACGGTCAGTCGTTTGAGCTGCATCCGGTCGGACAGCCCGTCGCGTTCGGCGAATTCAGGGCCATCCCGCTCTCCGAGCGCGACAAGACGCGCCGTGAGATCGCCCGCGCGACGGATCCCGTACCTCAGGCAGAGCTCCGCGAGGTCGTCAAGCAACGTGCCGCCGATGCGCCGAAGTTCCTCCACGGTCGGCCGCAGGTCGCCGCCGTGCCCGACGCGCCGACCCCCTCGGTCATGATGCGCACGCGCACCGAAGCGCTGTCCTGGCTCCGCGAGCAGCGCGTCTTCCACACCCCGGTCCAGGCTCACGAACGCGAAGCGTTCGCAGCTTGGTGGACCGAGACCGCGCAGGATAACGCCGTAGAGTTCGACGCCCTCCGACGATGGGCCGCGCAGATGCGAACGCATCTGCCAAACGAACGCGACAGCGTTCGCCGCCATGCGATGGGAGGAACGGGATGAAGCCCTGTTCGTCGGCGCTATCGGATTCCCGCAGGGGCGAACCTGCGTGTTCGCCCACGAGCGTTGCATACCGTCGCTGGAAGGGCGATTTCGCCGTCTGCGAGAACCCGGCATGCTGCCACCCGGGACGACGCTTCGAGCGTACGAATCCGAAGCATCGCTACTGCTCGGACCTCTGCCGACGCGAACACCGCTACGGCTGGCGGACCTGTCCCGCGTGCAGTGTGGTCTTCATTCCGATCCGCCGACCCGACGGCAAGTCAACCATCTACTGCTCGCTCGACTGCGCCAACAGGGGATCGAACTGATGATGTCCGTCGGACGGATGGAGAGCCGCACATTGAAGAGAATCTGCCCGGCCTGCCTCGACGAGTTCGAGGCCAGGGCATGGAATCACAAATACTGCACGACCGCCTGCCTCGAGAAAACAATCGCTCGCAGGACCAAGGCGGCGCGAGGGCGGATAACCCGCCATAGAAACATCTGGGAAGGGGCGACAACCATGAGACTACCACCCGAGGCACTCACGTCGTGGAAGTTCCATCGCGATCCGTTCGCCGACGAACCCCGCGACTTCGACGAGCTCTACTGGTCCGCGGAACACACGAAGCTCCGCGACCACATCCGGAGCACCATCCGCAACGCCGAGGGGACCGCCATCTCCGCTCCCGTCGGCTGGGGCAAGACGTTCGTCTGGCTTGCCGTACAGGACGCCCTCGACACCGACGAGAACGCAGGATACCTCGTCTCCTCCGTCGTCGCGCTGAAGAAGGACAAGATCACCGCCAACACCATCCAGGAGGCGCTCTTCAGCGACTTGGAGGACAAGGCGCGGCGCTGTCTCAGCTCCGAGAGCATCTCCCGCGGCCTCGTGCAGATTCTGAAAGCGCGCGCGCGGAAGGAGAGCAAGCACATCGTCCTGTTCATCGACGAGGCGCACCACCTCCGTGACGATGCGCTCCGCGCCCTGAAGAACCTGCTCGACATCCGCGCGGGCATTCGGCGCGTCCTCTCCGTCGTGCTCCTGGGCCAGGAGGAACTCGCAGCCATGTGGGGCGCTCACGGTCGACGCGAAGTCGTCGCCCGGATACCCCTCGTCCAACCGGGCCCGCTCTCCATCGCCGACCGAGAGGTCGAGGCTTTCATCCGGTGGCGGCTCTTCATCGCCCTCTACGACGTCGCCCCGATCTCCGTGAACGACGTCTTCGAACTCGAGACGATGTTCGACGACGAGGCCTTCCGCGCCATCGAGCAGGAGCTGGCCGGCGAGGACGAGCGCAAGCGGGCTCGCACCGACCTGCTCACCGTCGCCACGATCGCGTCCCACGCCCTTGCCGAGGCGTGGAACAACGGCGAGGAGCGAGTCAACGAAGCCCACGTCCGCAAAGCACGCAACCGCCTCACACAAGGGGTCCACTGACATGGCGCGACAGAACCCGCGGCGAAGCACCGCCAACCAGGTCGTCTCCAAGGCGGTGCGCCACAAAGGCCGACGTGAGACCGAAGCGGAGGCCCTCGCCCGCATCAAGGACGAGATGAAGCGCGAGGCGAACGAAACCGGCGCCACCGTTCTGCGCAAGACCAACGCCACTACCGGACAGCGAATCGTCCTGGCGACCCAGCGCAGCGGTGCGCCCGTAGACGAGGCCGCTATCGGGCCCATCACCTCGCTCCTCGACGAACGTCACGCCAACAGGCTATTCCCTCCGGTGACGCGGCGCGGCTTCGACTGGGAGGCTATCGGGACATTCCTCTCGCGGGAATTCCCAAAGAGATCCGATGAGGCTCTTGCACAGCGTCGAATCGTCGAAGCGATCGAGCAGCGCACGACATGGTCGTTCAACATCTACGACGCGAAGAGGATCTACTGCATCGAGTGTGCGGAGATCCTGGCCGTTCCGAAGAACGGCATCAACCTCTGCGACGAGCACCGCCAGTGGTACAAGATCCCGTCCCTCGCTCGAGCCCTCGCCGCCGATAGACCGTACGTGACCCTCAAGCAGTTCAACGATGAGCGCCGCAAGCGAGGCCGCGCGGGCTGGCTACGCGCCGAGTTCGTCGAGGCGTGGGAGGCCAACAACACCCGCGAAGCCCGCCGGCGCATCCGTGAGACTAGGAGCGAAATGTCATGACGGAGCCTGCTTCCTGGGCCACAGACATGCCGTGCGAGATCGGGCTCGGACTCGTCATGCTCGTCATCGGGTTCGCCCTGGGCGCGGTCACGTTCTCCGGCTGGCAACCCAAAGTCGGGTACGCCACGAACACACCCGGCGAACCGAAGCCGGTAGGCCCGTGCGCGATCTGCGGGAGTACGTGCTGGTGGCAGCGCGACGACGACGCCTGGATATGCGGTGTCTGCCACCCCGGCCCGAGAGGACAGCACGACGATGCTACAACTTAGAAGCAGCCGGCGGCCGTTCGCCAGAGCTCCTCGCCGCCGCTTCCGCCGGCAGGACGCAATCCGCGACCTCGCGACGTATGCCATCGTTTGCGTCTCCACCGTCGCGCTCCTCGTCCTGTCGAACTGCCTGTTCGACTCGACGCCGCTGAAGGGTGACGCCAACTGCGACGGCCACCTCGACTACCAGGACGTCCAGATTATCGAGGACCATCTGCTCGGACGCATACCGCTCGACTGGATACCGTGCCCGTATCTCGCCGACTACTCCAAGGATGGCTACCTCAGCGCGTACGACGCCGCGCGCATCCTGCAGGACCCGGCATACGAAGGCGATCCGTCTGCGGACACCACCCTTGTAGGGGCCGTTCGCGATGCGCCCAGCGAGGAGTCACCATGAAGATCTACGTCGCCTCATCCTGGCGTAACGAACTCTACCCCACCGTCGTCACCATGCTCCGGCAGGACGGCCATGACGTCTACGACTTCCGCGAGGCCAACAGCGCCTTCCGCTGGCAGGAGGTCGATCCGGACTGGGAGCTATGGCGCCCCGCCCAGTTCCGGATAGCGC
>CAZSJP010000139.1:0-3411 GCA_964606675.1 uncultured bacterium | reverse complement strand
CAGGAGGTCGATCCGGACTGGGAGCTATGGCGCCCCGCCCAGTTCCGGATAGCGCTCGAGGGTGAGATCTGCGCGAAAGCGTTCGCCAACGACATGGAAGCACTCGTTACTGCGGACTGCGTCGTGCTGGTTCTCCCCTCCGGACGCTCGGCGCACCTTGAAGCCGGATACGCTGCTGGACAGGCGAAGCCCGTCGTGGTCGTATGCGAGAAAGGCACCAAGATCGAGCCGGAACTGATGTACCTGCTGCTCGATTCCTTCGAAACCAATTTCGACCACTTCATGGAGCGAGTGCGCGAACTCGCCAAGGAGTCCCCAGCATGACACACCTACTCGCACTGCTCATCCTCGCCACGACCGCTGTGGCGGCGCACGCCGCCCCGTTCTACACCGACGGATCCCTGTCAATCCGCGAGCGTCTGGACCGAGACCGCGAGTGGGAACTCGCCACCGCAACCGTCTTCGAGCGACCGCCGTACCGCGCGCAGCTCGCCGCGTCGACCGAATACGAGGCGCTTCCCGACTCAGGCGGTACCCGCTTCACCGACGTCGAGGCCCGCGGCGCTTACAAGAGCGATCGCGTCGGTGCCGGCGTGCGCTGGGCTCACATCGAGGAGCACGACCTGTTCCTCGTCGAGGGCTTCGCCGAGCTCCGACACGGACCGTTCGGCGCCGGCATCCAGCAGACGCGACGCCGAGATCGCCCGGTCGCCACCATGCTCCGACTGTCGTTCGACGACTCCTGGACGCTCGGCCCGTTCGGCGCTTCAACCCGGGCATCCTTGGCCGCCAACGACGACACGCGCGCGTACTCCCTCTACACCGAACTCGCCGGTCCGTCCTGGCACGGACTCTCCCCGGTCGCATTCGTCCGCTGGGAGCTGCCAGGACCGCGCCAGGCGAAGCTCTCCATCCGCTACACGTGGGGGACGTGATGAAACACGTGTGCCAATCGGCATCAACGACGGTACGAGCGACGTCGATATCACGTGTCGGCGCATCTGCGAGGAATTCGAAGCGGACGCCGTCATGGTGACGCTCATGCGCCGCGATGGCGTCCACGTCAGCACCGGTGTCGACATGACCACCGGGCAGCCCATCGGCGACGACATGGACACCGATATCGATGACGTCGTCGATCGAGACCGCAAGTCGTAGGGGCGATCCACACCATGACACACGACCCGATCTGGCAACCGCACGCGCCGCTCCTCGCGGAACTCAACGACGAGGAACGCGCCGTCCTGGACGCGCTCTGGCCGGACCACGTCGGCGCCACCGCCGCCATCACCCGCGCGGACCTGGTCGACGCCACCGAGATCCGCGACCGCGACGTACGCGACGTCATCTCCGCGCTCGTTATCAACCGGCGGATCCCGATCATCGGCGGCAGCTCGCCGCCGTATGGCTACTACATCTGCCGCGATCTCGACGAGCTGCGGGAGGCGGACCGATTCCTGACCGCGTACATCGGCACACTCTCCGTCCGACGCAACACGTACCGACTACTCATCGGAACCGGCGACGCCCAGCAGACAGCGCTTGTTCTGAACTCGGAGCGCGCATGACAGCCGATAACGCGAATTCTGTCGCCCCTCTACTCCCACCCTTCCCCTGGTTCGGCGGCAAGCGACTCGTCGCGAACGTCGTCTGGGAGCGATTCGGCGACGAGAAGAACTACGTCGAGCCGTTCGCCGGCGGGCTCGCGGTGCTCCTGGGGCGCCCGACCCCACCCCGCATCGAGACCATCAACGACAAGGACGCGTACGTCTCGAACTTCTGGCGCGCTGTCCGACACGATCCCGACCAGGTCGCGCACTATGCCGAAGATCGCACGGACGAGGTGGAACTCCACGCGCGACACCGCTGGCTCCACGCGCACGGCCCAGAGCTGCGGGAGAAGCTCATCGGCGACGTCGACTACTTCGACGCCCAGATCGCCGGCTGGTGGGTGTGGGGAGTGTGCCTCTGGGTCGGCGAAGGCTGGTGCCCGTCACGCCCGGTCGGCGGGACCCGCCGACCACACCTCGGCCGACCGCAGGGCGTCCAGCGCCTCGCTCACAAGGGGACCTTTGCCCTCAAGAGCCCCCGTCCCCAACTCAACAGACGCGGTGTCCACAGTGTTCACATGCAGAACCTCGGCATCGAGGCGTACATGCGCCTGCTCGCCGAACGCCTTCGCGATGTACGCGTTCTCTGCGGCGACTGGGATCGCTGCACGAGCTACTCGGCGCTTGACTTCAACGGGCTCACGGCCCTGTTCCTCGACCCGCCCTACCCGCACGACGCCGGCCGTGACCCAGAAATCTACGGCATCGAGGACGCCCAGGTGTGGTACGCGGTCCGCGAATGGTGCATAGCCAACGGCGATAACCCGAAGCTCCGAATCGCCCTGTGCGGCTACGAGGGCGAACACAACATGCCCGACTCGTGGACCGTCCATGCATGGAAGACGCAGGGCGGATTCGGCGCGGCGAAGCGCGGCACGAACGGCATGCGCAACCGCCACCGCGAGCGGATCTGGTTCAGCCCGCACTGTCTCGCGCATGGCATTGGCTCTGTCGCCGCAGAGAACGCGTACATCGCGAAGGCGTTCGGCGAGACGGAGACCTGATCGACGCCTCATCCCCCACCGGAGACCCGACATGACCGCCCGCGTACTTGACTGGGTTACTGCGAGCCTCGGCGTAGCAGGCGCACTCCTGCACGCGTGCGGCTATCCATTCGAAGGTTTCTGCGTCTGGCTTCCTGGCAACCTCGTCGGCATCGCATTCGGTGTGGCCATACGACGCCGAGGAGCCACGGCGATGTACACCGCATACTTAGCCATCACCATCCGCGGCCTGTTCTACTGGAGGGCTCCATGAATCTCCTCACCCCAGCACAACGCAAGCGCATATTCGGCCTCGTCCGCGAACTCGGCTGGGACGACGACATGCGCCACGACATGTTCCAGCGCTGGATCGGCAAGCCGTCCCTCTCCGCCGACGCCGATCGCCCCGTGGCGGCCTTCGAGGCGAACCAGCTCATCACCCAGCTCAACGCCGCCGTCAAGAGTGCGCACCGTCAACGCGCCGCGAGCAAGAAACGCCGCCGCCGCCACTGGCCCGACGCCCAGGCCACTCCCGAGCAGATTCACGCCGTCCGCACCCTCAGCGACGACGTCTTCGCCGGCCAGACGACGAAGTTCCGCGCATGGCTCCGCAGCCGCTTCAAGGTCGACGCGATCGACTGGCTCACCCCGAAGTCCGCCACCGCCTGCATCGTCGCCCTCAAGCAGATGAAGGCTGACGGCTGGCACCCAACCGCCCCCGCATGCTAGCCCCAACGCCGCCCCCAGCCATCCGACACATCCGTAAGCCAGACGGCGGGCTTGACTGGTCCAAGGTGAAGTCGATCAGGATCGTGAAG
>CAZSJP010000138.1:0-8815 GCA_964606675.1 uncultured bacterium | reverse complement strand
CGAGGATGAGTATCGCGGCCACCACGAACGTTGCACCGGCGAGAATCAGCTCGCCCAGGACCACGCGGCTCACCTTGAGCTTGTGCACCTCGGTCAGCAGCAGCACTTCGAGCACGAGCATCCACAGCGTCAGCAGCGTCTGGATGAAGTAGTCGAGGGTCAGGATGAATGACGGTCCCGACGCTTCCCCTTGTCCGATTTCCGCCGGCGCGAGGACGGCGGGTCCGTAGGAAGCCAGCATGATCAGCCATAGCGCCAGGCTGGGCACGCTGGGAGCCAGCGCCCATGAAATGGCCGCGCGCGACGATTCCCACGGGGCGACTCCGCCCATCCGGATCAGGATCATGTGCAGAATCCGGCCTACCCCGAAGACGAGCACGATTCCTGCGATCGGACCGACGACAAGTGCGAGATTCAGTCTGGCGTCCGCGCCGAACTGCTCACTCAGAGGCAGTTCGGCGATCCTTCCAAGCACCCGGCTGATCCCACCGACAACCACGAACGCCCACAACCATTTGGTTGGTTCGTGCCCCAGAACGTGGTGTATAGTGGCTCGAGGCGCCGTCCAGATGGTCGTCCATGGGTTGATCGCTTCAGCCTCGGACGACATGCTTTCGTTGTCCATGCGTTTCCTCACTAGGGTACGTAGACCTCAAAAGATACTCCGACGCCACGCCGGCGCCCATACACGCACGGCGCACGAGATTCGGCCCGCCCGTCATGCCAAAGTGACATAGGTGCGCCATAGTGGCGCAGTGATCGGCGCTGCACGTGCCTAATTGGCCGGGTTTCAAGCGTTTGGGGCATCAGGCACGATCGTTGCTTACGGAGGGGGTGGCTGTGGTGCTGTGGCACCCGGTGGATGCCCTTCGATTCACATTGCCAGGAGCAGTTCGTGAGCAAGAAGAAGCGCGAGAAGCCCGACGAGGAAGCCCCTGTGGCGTCCGTTGCGTCGGACGCCGACGTCGAGATTGAGGCCACGGTCGATGCGGACGAACCCGACGCCGAGACGGCCGACGAGAGCGCCGAGCACGTCGTGGAGTTAGAAGTACTGGACGCCGACGAGGAGCCGGACGAGGAACCTGACGAGCTATCGCAAGCTCGGCAGGAGGCCGACGACTACAAAGACCGCTGGATGCGGGCGACGGCCGATTTGGAGAACTTCAGACGCAGGGCGGCGCGCGACCGCGAGGAGCAGATGCTCCGGGTTGTCGACAACGTCCTCCGGCAGTTGCTCGAACCGATGGACAACCTAGCTCGGGGCATCAAGGAAGCCGAAGCCGAGCAGGAGCGGACCGACGACGCAGTAGACGCGTTTGCGCGCGGAATGCTGATGGTCTACGAGCAGTTCGTGGGTATGCTGGAGCGTGAGAACGTGAAGGTGATGGAGGCCGTCGGGCAGCCGTTCGATCCAATGCTGCACGACGCGATGGCGACGCTTGAGCGAGAGGATCTGCCGCCCAACACCGTGGTGGACGAGATCGAGCGCGGCTACCGCCATGGCGAGCGTGTCTTGCGCCATGCGAAAGTCGTCGTCAGCAAAGCTCCGGCGACGGACGATGCGCAGACACAGACCGAGGCCGGCAACGACGAAGATGCTGAGAACACCGATAGGTAGATATTTGCCGCGCTGAGCGGCGGGAAAGGACGTGTAGCGATGGGTAGGATCATCGGAATAGACCTTGGAACGACGAATAGCTGTGTAGCTGTCATGGACGGCGATCAGCCGGTTGTCATAACGAATACGGAAGGCGGACGAACGACGCCGTCTATCGTCGGGTTCACGGGTGGCGAGGAGCGGCTCGTCGGCGAGGCTGCCAAGCGGCAGATCATCACGAATCCGGAGAGCACCGTGTTCTCGGTGAAGCGGTTCATGGGTCGCAAATACGGCGAAGTGAGCGACGAGATGAAGATCGTCCCCTACACCGTCGAGGGAGACGCCAACGGAGAGGTCGTCATAGAAGCGGGTGGCACGAAGTACGCACCGCCCGAGGTCTCGGCGCTGATTCTCGAATACATGCGTCGCGTTGCCGAGGACTACCTGGGCGAAACGGTGACCCAGGCCGTGGTTACAGTGCCGGCGTACTTCAACGATTCCCAACGCCAGGCAACCAAGGACGCAGGTCAGATCGCCGGCCTCGAAGTCGAGCGCATCATCAACGAGCCGACCGCCGCAAGTCTGGCGTACGGTCTCGACAAGAAGAGCAACGAGAAGATCGCCGTGTTCGATCTCGGTGGCGGCACGTTCGACGTGTCGATACTCGAAGTGGGTGACGGCGTGTTCGAAGTGCTTTCGACGAGCGGCGACACGCACCTTGGTGGGGACGATTTCGACAGGAAGGTCATCGACTGGATGGCTGACGAGTTCCTCCGCACCGACGGCATGGATCTGCGCAAGGACAGGACGGCGCTCCAGCGCCTGCGCGACGCCGCGGAGAAGGCGAAGGTCGAGCTTTCCACGTCGACGCAGACGTCGATCAACCTGCCCTTCATCGCCGAGGGGCCGAAGCACCTTGAGCTGAACCTGAACCGCGCGAAGTTCGACGAGCTGACGAGAGATCTGGTCGATCGCGCGTTCGGGCCGTCGCAGGCAGCGCTCAAGGATGCCGGTATCGGCGCGACCGACATCGACGAGGTCATCCTGGTAGGTGGCTCAACGCGAATCCCAGCGGTGCAGGCGATGGTTCAGCGCGTATTCGGCAAGGAGCCGAATCGCAGCGTCAACCCGGACGAGGCGGTGGCAATCGGTGCGGCGATCCAGGGTGGCGTACTGACGGGCGAGGTTAAAGACGTGCTGTTGCTCGACGTCACGCCGCTGACGCTGGGTATCGAGACTCTCGGTGGCGTTGCGACGCCGCTGATCGAACGCAACACCACGATACCGACCCGCAAGAGCCAGGTATTCAGCACGGCCGCCGACGGGCAGACTTCCGTTCGGGTGCACGTGTTGCAGGGCGAACGCGCGATGGCCGTCGAGAACCGCACGTTGGCGACGTTCGACTTGGCCGAGTTGCCACCGGCGCCGCGCGGCGTCCCGCAGATCGAGGTCGCGTTCGATATCGATGCGAACGGAATCGTGCACGTCTCGGCCAAGGACATGGGCACCGGCAAGGAGCAGAAGATTCGCGTCGAGGCTTCCAGCGGCATCAGCAAGGAAGAGATCGAGCGAATGGTCGACGATGCCGAATCGCACCGCGATGACGATGCGAAGCAGCGGGAACTCATCGAACTGCGCAACCAGGCCGACGCGATGACCTATGAGGCCGAGAGGAACCTTCAGGAGCATGGCGAGAAGCTCGAAGAGGCCGATAGGAGTGCTATCGAGAAGGCGGTCGAGTCGCTGAAGGAAGCGCAGAGCGGGTCAGATCCCGCGGCGATCAAGACCGGAATCGACGAGCTGCAGCAGGCGCTCATGAAGCTGGGCGAGATCATCTACAAGGCGCAGCAGGAAGAAGCCGCAGCCGCCGGGGATCAGGCTCCTCCGGGCGAGAGCGCGGGGCCTGCTCAGCCTGCGCCGGATGGCGGCGGAACTGTCGATGCCGACTTCGACGTTGTGGATGACGACAAGAACGAGAAGCCGGGCTCCTGATCGGGACGCCCTGGATGGCATCCCTGCATCCTCATGCCATTCGCGTGAGGAGTTGACATAGATGCGTGACCCCGTCGGTTGTCCGGCGGGGTTACGCGGCCCACATGCGAGTCACAACTGACCCAGACCTTTGGCCGATGGCCGCGATCCTGTATGTTCGTGTTCCTCGTACCGGATCGTGGCAAGCTCCGGAGTGACCCGGGCGGTGGGCTGCGATGAGTTCAATGATGATCAACTGAGGTCAGCCGATGGCGGCAACGACTAAGCGAGACTACTACGAAATCCTGGGTGTCGACCGAGGCGCCGACATAGACGCGATCAAGAAATCGTATCGCAAGCTAGCGCTGCAGTACCACCCCGATCGCAACCCCGACGATTCGGTCGCCGAGGAGAGGTTCAAGGAGGTCGCCGAGGCCTACGAGGTGCTCAGCGATTCGGAGAAGCGACCTCTGTACGACAGGTACGGACATGAGGGCGTATCCGGCCAGTTCGGTCAGGGTGGCTTCCAGTGGGGAGACTTCAGCCACGCAAACGACTTCGACGATATCTTCTCCAACTTCTTCGGTGGCGGATTCGAGCAGATGTTCGGCCAAAGGCGTCGTAGCAGAAGCGGCGCCATGCAGGGGTCCGACATGCGCATCTCGCTTGAATTGGACCTGGAGGAGATTGCGGACGGCGTCGAGAAACGCCTGCGGCTCAGGCGGGTGCAGACCACATGTGGCACGTGTGGTGGCGGCGGCGCCAAGGCGGGCAGTGGTCCCACAGCGTGCCTCGCCTGCGGAGGAGCCGGTCAGGTACGGAAGATGACCGGCGGCTTCTTCAACCTCGTGACGGTCACGACGTGCGACCGATGCGGCGGGTCGGGCCAGGTCATCTCCGATCCGTGCGGAACGTGCCACGGATCGGGCTTGGTCGAAGACGGTCGGGAGGTGACGGTTCGCATCCCGGCGGGCGTCGCGGGCGGCACGACGATGAGGCTGCGCGACCAGGGCAACGCGGGCCCCAATGGCGGGCCCAACGGCGATCTCTTGATCGACATTCGTCAGCGCGAACATGAGTCCTTCGCGCGCGAGGACGACGACATCCACTACGCGTTGCCCATCAGCTTCAGTCAGGCGGCGCTGGGCGCGAAGGTCGAGGTCCCGACGCTGGACGGCAGAGTTAACCTGACGATCCCAGAAGGGACCCAGTCGGGCAAGATGTTCCGCTTGGCCGGCAAGGGCATACCTCACCTGAACAGCTACGGACAGGGAGACATGATCGTGCGCGTGCACGTCTGGACGCCCGTGAAGCTCAACTCGGAAGAGCGCGAGCTTTTCGAGCATCTGAGCACACTGGAGGAGTCGTCGCCGTCGGGCCCGCCCGAGGGAGGCAGCGGATTCTTCAACTGGATGAAGGACCTATTCAGAGACTAGGTGGCGCATGCGCCCCGCAACCCGGAAGAGCGACACAATGGCGGATATGATAAAATGCAGCCGCACCGGCGAGACAGTGCCGAAGATGGAAAAGGCCCCGATGCGCGGCAAGATAGGGCTGGAGATTTGGGAGAACGTCGGGCAGGAAGCATGGGACGAATGGGCGAAGTCGGAGGTGATGGTCATAAATGAGTATAGGCTGAACCTCGCGGACCCCGAGCATCGCAAAGCGTTGTACGGTCATATGCGCGAGTTCTTCAACCTGCCCACAGAGTAGATGCGTCGAAGGGCGAGCGCCGTGCGACTGCTGCATTTCCGGTCCTGCTGTGCGGACGTATCTGGCTCGCGAGGTCCGGCTCCCATGCGATTTCCACCGTGCGCCCCTCATCCCGAGCGCTCCGGTCTCTTTCTAGCCGCCGCAGCGACGGTCCTCCTGCTGAGCCTGACGACGTATGCCGCAGCCGGTACGCCGGACGACAGCCGGACCGCCGAGATCGCGTTGCGCGGCGCACTCGGCGACGGCATCGCCGGGGTCGTCGCGGACAATCCGGAACTCCGCGGCTCCGCCGCAACTATCGGCCGCATGTCGAGGCGCGGGGCGCCCGCTGCGGCAAGCGGCATCGACTCCCTGCTGGAGCGGCAACTGCTGGCAGTTCTCACGAAGCATGACGTCGGCGTGTCGCGCGCGCCAACCCACGTCGGCAGCTGGCGGGTTCGCTACGAAGTGCTCGACCAGCGGATGGACGTGGCCGAGTCCGGCTCCCGCCTGTTCGGCACCGCCCGGTTGGAGCGATCGTTCCGCGCCGAGATCGCGATCGAAGTGGTCGACGATGCCGGGCTGGTCGTCTGGTCGAAGGCCCCGGTCGTGGCCCGGGCTGCCGACGCAGTTCCGTATGGCGACCGAGAGTCGTCAGAGAGCCTGCTGATCGTGCGCCGTTACTCGCCGGGCTCGGATCGTACGTCGACCGTGCTCGTCATCGTCGCGATGTTGGCCGCGGTGCTTGCGTCAGTCGTGTAGCGCGTCGACCCGCAACTAAAGCGGGCGGCTCTGCCCTCCTCACCTCCCCGCCCCGGACTGGTTACCTGACTGCACCATAGCGGTACATGAGGCTGGCTCCGCTCAGGCCGCGACAGTCGATGCCCCGCGCTGCGCTGGGGCTTGCGGTCGTGTAGCACGGATATTGCTCTTTAGTCCGGCGGCAGTGGCGTCGCGTTGGGCCGTCGCTGCCCGACATGCTACGCATTCGCCGGTCACGTCGTTGCGGCGGCATCGGTTTCCCCTGTCCAGCCTGACCGGGAAGAGGTCCTGAGTTGTTGCGCTTCCGGGTTTCCAGTGGGCTGTATCATCTGCTGCCGGCGATTGGCCTTCTGCTGCTGTTCCCAGCAGCTGCCGACCTGCTCTCCCGGCTCGTGCTTGGGGATGGTATGATGCCCCGGCCGGTGTCGGCGCTGGCCGCGCTGGTTGGTGCGGTATGCTACAGCCGGTTCCTAGTCGGCCGCCGTCGGTAGTTTCGTGGCTGGGAATCGGTTGTCCTTCTACGTACACTTGTCATGACCGACCGGTGGGTCGGCCGCCCACGACTGAGTGTATCGTCCGGGCGCTTGCTCCGATCCAACTGCCAAGAGGTCGTCGGTGTCCGCAAGGACCGAATCGCCGGCATCAGCCGGTCTGAACTCCCTCGAAACGCCCGCCGATCTCGGACGCGAGTCCGCGGCAGGCGCCGTCACCGTCCGGTCTCTCGTTTGGGGTGTCTTCGTCGTGGCCGTCGTCAACGGCTGGATGGCGTACTGTGAGTACGTCGTTCGTGCCAGTCGGCTCAACGGCAGCCATTTCCCGGTAGCGCTGGTCGCGCTCATATCCTTTCTGCTGCTGATCGTCTGGCCCGCCCTCAGTGCCGTCGGGCGGTACGAATGGGGCCTCAGCACCCCCGAACGTCAGATAGTCCTGATGATGGGGCTGGTGGGAGCGGCTATCCCGGCGAACGGGCTGACCGGCTTCATGCTCGGCATCATCGCAACGCCCTACTACTACGCGACACCCGAGAACAACTGGGCGAGTTTCCATCCATACATACCCGCATGGACCGCGCCCTCCGATGCGGGCCATGCGATGCGGTGGTTTTTCAACGGCCTGCCTCCGGGTGAGCCCATCCCGTGGCATGTGTGGTGGGTCCCGCTGTTCTGGTGGGGGTCGTTCGTAGCGGCTGTCATCGCGTTGTGCATGGCGATCAGCGTCATCTTGCGCCGCCAGTGGGCCGAGTACGAACGCCTGCCGTATCCGCTTGTGGAGGCAGGTTTCGCGCTCGTCGCCGGCAAGGACGACGCCGAGGGACGACCGCCGGTGCTCCGGTCGCGTCTGTTCTGGATCGGGTTCTCGCTCACGCTGTTCATACTCTCCTGGAACGCTTTAGCATGGCTCTCGCCGACGCTCCCTACGATTGACATAGGGGGCCGCAGCCTATCGATCCTGCGCGGCGTGCCCGACTTCAAGACGCGTCTCAACTTCCTGACCATCGGCCTATCCTACTTCGCACCGCAGCAGTTGCTGGGCAGCCTGATCCTGGGATATCTGGTCACGGCGTACGAGGCGTACGCGTTCAACCGTGTGGGCGTCACCTTCGGAGCCGCCGGCGACAGTTGGACGAACAACGACGTCGCCATGGGGTGGCAGAGCTTCGGCGCGTTGCTCGTGTTCGTGTTCTGGGGGCTGTGGCAGGCCAGGCGTCACCTCGTTGCAGTGTGGCGCGCCGCGCGATCCGGGAGCGACGACGGCCGCGAGATACTCTCATATCGGACCGCCGTCGCGATGCTTGTGGCCGGCGCGCTGTACATGTGGCTGTGGCTGTTCCGCGCGGGCATGGACGTTTCATTCGCCGCGATGTTCGTCTTGTTCACGACCATCGGCTACATCGCGCTGGGGAGAATGATCGCTGAGGCCGGCTACGTGTACCAACGCCTACCGATCAGCCCGCAGACCGCGACCGCGTATACGCTGGGGGTCGAGGGCTTCAGCCCTGGGACAATGACAGCGTTCGCGCTGACGTACAGCCTGATCGCCAACGGGCGAGGGCTGTTCATGCCGGCAGTCGTGCAAGCCGTCAGGATGGCCGACGCGACGCGCGGTGGCTCCTCGGACGGGCCGCGCAGCCAGATGCGCCGGATCGCGTGGGCGCTCACGCTTGCGTTCGCCGTCGGCATCGTCGTTTCGGTCATCTACACGCTATACCTCGGCTACACGCACGGCGCGTACAATTTCCGCGTCTATCCGTTCTCAGGGGGCAACCGCGAGGCGTTCGGGCACACCATCCGCAAGATCGAGAACCCGTTCGGTCCGAGCTGGTCGCGCATGACGATCGGGGGTGCTGGTGGCGCCTTGATGGCCGTCCTGATGGCTGTCCGATACCGGTTCCCGGCGTTCCCGGTGCACCCGATCGGCTTCGTCTTCCCAATGACGTACCTGACGCGCTTCGCGCTGATGTCGTTCTTCGTCGCCTGGGCCTCGAAGTCGCTCATCCTGGGCATCGGCGGCGTGAGCCTGTACAAACGAACGCAGCCGTTGTTCCTCGGCTTGGCGGCGGGGTATTCGGTCGGCGTGGCGGTTGGGTTTTTCGTCGACTGGATGTGGTTCCCCGGTGCAGGTCACGGCTTCCATAGCTGGTGACCCACGTCCTGGGCGATGGTCAGCGGTATGTACAGTGGGGCGCTGCGATGTGCTTGGAAGGGAATGACATGAACGCCAGCCATGAAGCGCACTGGGATCGCCTGAGCGAGTTCGCTTCCAACGTGATGGACGACAACGGCGTCCCCGGCG
>CAZSJP010000137.1:0-8838 GCA_964606675.1 uncultured bacterium | reverse complement strand
CGACCGCTACGACGTGGACCTTCGGTACATCGACGGGCCGAGGTACGTCGGCCCCGTGCTGCAACGCTTCCCTGACGGCTCGGACCACGATATGTGGGGCGTGCGGCGCAGGTCCGTGACGGTCGCTCTCGGCGATGGCGAAGAGACGTACCGGGAGGTCGCGGAATCGCCCCTCGCCAACGCGACGACGGTCGAAGAGATACACGATTACGACCGGTGGCCGTCGGCGGATTGGTTCGACTACAGCGATATCGAACGGCAGTGCACGGAGATCCGAGACGCCGGCCGCGTGGCTGTGTTCGTTGGCGACAGGATGAATCGCATCGCGCAACTCAAGCCGGCGATGTATCTGCGTGGCATGGAGCGGATACTGCTCGACATGAGCACCGAACCCGACGTCGCCAAAGCCGTCATCGCGAACATACGGGCATTCTACGATGAGTACGCCGAGCGGATTTACGACGCCGCGAACGGCAAACTTGACATTGTCCTCACCGGTGACGACTTCGGCTCGCAGCACGGGTTGCTGGTCTCACCGAGGATGTGGGAGGAGTTCCTGGGCGATGGATTCGGCGAGTACGTGGCCGCCGCGAGGCAACACGACCTGATCGTCATGCACCACACCTGCGGGTCGGTGTATCCTCTGATCGAGCCTATGCTCGGCCGAGGTCTTCACGTGCTCCAGTCGTTGCAGCCCGAGGCACAAGGCATGGATCCCGAGCGCCTGAAGGCGGATTTCGGCGACAGGTTGGCCTTCCACGGGGGATTGTCGATCCAGCGGACGCTGCCATTCGGCGGGAGAGACGATATCCGGGAGGCCGTGAGAGCCCGCGTCAAGGCGATGGCGCCGGCTGGCGGGTACATATTGTGCACGTCTCACAACATCCAGGCCGACACGCCGGTTCGGAACGCGGTCGACTTGATGGAAGCATATGCGGAACTCGGGGACTACCCCTTGTGCTGACCGAGACCTATCTTACTAGCTGAAGCACATTGCGCGATTGGCCGATGCCGCGTACACGCGGCGGGCCACCACCGACCAGGCCACTATAGCGGATGGAAACGGGAATGGACATCGGAATCGATGAGCGGGGTCTGACCGAAGCGACCACCACGTTTGGCGACATCATCCACGATGACCCCCTGAAGGCGGCCGGTCTTGCCGCGCTGGCGTATCTGGCACTTCGCGTGGTCGTGGGGGTTCTGCGGCGAGTCTGGCGGCATCGGTGGCTGACCGCTTCGATACTCGCGACCATCGCCGTCGCCTACATCGCCAACAAGGACGAGATCGACAGATTCCTCGACGGCGCCACCGGCAAGATCGGCGCCGCGCGCGACAAGATCGTATCGTAGAGTCCCGATGGGAACGAAAAAAGGCTTCCGCCGCCCGGCGAAAGCCATGTCTTGATCTGCGATGTATGGCGGGGCAGACGGGACTTGAACCCGCGACCTCCGGATTGACAGCCCGGCACTCTAACCAAACTGAGCTACTACCCCGCGTTTCTCACGTCGCGCCGTCGGTGCTCTGAAGCGCAGACCAAAGATTATACGACATTCGGCCAGCACCGTCAATATGGAACAGCCGGTAGGCAGCCACATTCGGAGAGGGTCGTTTTCGCGTCCGGCGCGGCATCGAGATGCGAACGTTTGCACCGAAGCGCTGTCGACACTATCTTTAGAAGTCTCGTTTGTTCTGACGGCGGTGTTCCAAGAATGTTCGAAAACCTTACCAGCGCTCTTGATTCGGTCTTCCGCAATCTTCGCGGCCGCGGCAAGCTCTCCGCGGGCAACGTGAAGGAAGCGTTGGGTCAGGTACGCAAAGCCCTTCTGGCGGCGGACGTGAACTTCGCCGTTGCCAAGGCTTTCACGAAGCGCGTCGAACAGAAGGCCGTCGGACAGGATGTGCTCCGAAGCATCAGCCCTGGGCAGCAGGTCGTGAAAGTCGTTCACGACGAGCTTGCTGCGCTGATGGGTGGCCCGGCATCCGACCTCGCGCTGGAGGGTTCGGTCCCGGCCGTGATGATGCTGGTCGGGCTGCAGGGATCGGGCAAGACGACTGCGTGCGCCAAGATCGCGCTTCGCCTCAAGAACGGCGGGCGCCATCCGCACCTGATCGCCGCTGACGTGTATCGACCGGCTGCCATCGACCAGCTGGTGCAACTCGGCGAATCGATACAGACGCCCGTGTTTCGCGCCGATAGCGGCGTCGACCCGGTACAGATAGCGAAGAAAGGTATCGCCGCCGCCCGCAAGAGTGGCGACGACGTGGTCATAATAGATACCGCCGGTCGCCTGAACATCGACGACGAGATGATGTCCGAGCTGGAACGGATCAGGGAGTCGGTGTCGCCGTCTGAGATACTGTTCGTGGCCGACGCCATGACAGGGCAGATCGCCGCCGAAGTGGCGAGGGATTTCGCCGCGCGGCTCGATTTCACGGGCGTCGTTCTCTCGAAGATGGACGGCGATGCCCGCGGCGGAGCCGCACTCAGCGTCCGCGAGGTATCCGGAAAGCCCATCAAGCTCGTCTCGACGGGCGAGACCCTTGAAGCGATGGACACGTTCCATCCCGATCGGATGGCGTCGCGAATACTGGGCATGGGCGACGTCGTCTCGTTGGTGGAACGAGCGCAGCAGGCTGTAGATCAGGAGCAGGCGGAAGACCTCGAGAAGAAGCTGCGCGCACGGAGCTTCACCCTCGACGACTTCCTGACGCAGCTCCAGCAGGTCAAGAAGATGGGGCCGCTCGATCAGTTGATGGGGATGGTCCCCGGAGTCGACCCCAAGATGCTCGATGAGCAGCTTGACGATAAGGCGATCCTGAGGGTCGAAGCGATCGTGCAGTCGATGACTCGCCACGAGCGCGGGAACCCTGACGTGATAAATGGAAGCCGACGCAGACGAATCGCCACGGGATGCGGGCGTCCGATCCAGGAAGTGAATCGTCTGCTCAAGCAGTTCGACATGATGCGTAAGATGCTGACGCGGCACAAACCGGCGTCGGCTACGGCCAAAGGACCTCGGAAGGCGCGTCACATTGGCAGACGGCGCGCCCGCAAGTTCTAGCACAGGAGGATACGCGTGGCAACAGCGATGCGACTGAAGCGAATCGGTGCCAAGAAGGCCCCGGTATACCGCGTTGTGATTACAGACAGCCGAGCTAAGCGCGATGGGCGCCCGGTGGAAGAGGTCGGCGTCTACAACCCATGCACCGAGCCGCCGGTGGTGACGCTCAAGGAAGAGCGGGTGAAGTACTGGCTCGGAGTTGGCGCCCAGCCGAGCGAGACGGTCCGAAGCATTCTCCGCAAGGCGGGGTACTTCCGAACCGAGGCCGTCGCCGAAACGACACCGGCGGAGCCCGCTGCTCCGGCTGCTGAGACGCCGGCCGAGTAGGCACGCTATGGAACCGCGCCGCGTTGTGATCGGACAGGTAACACGGCCGCACGGCGTGCGCGGCGAGATGCGGATCGCGTCACTGTCGGACCATCCGGACAGATTCAGCCGGCTCGAACGAGTGTGGCTTCGTCGAGGGGCCGGCACCAAACTCGCGCCCGTCTCCGACACCGCGGAGCCTGCCGCCTACGACGTCGAACGGTGCAGGCAGCTCGGCAAAGCCGTCGGGCTGAAACTGCGGGGCGTCGAGTCGCCTGAAGCCGTCGCGGCTCTGCGCGGATACGAAATCCTCGCCGATCCGCTGCCGCCGGACAGCCTGCCCGATGGCACTTACTACGTCGACGACGTAGTAGGGATGCTCGTCGAGACCGGCGAGGGCACGTCGCTGGGCACCGTTGCCGAGGTGATGAAGTACCCTGCGAACGACGTTTTGCGGGTCGTCGATGGTGAGACGGAGCGGCTGCTTCCGATGGTCCACGGTATCGTCGAGGTCGACGTCGACCGGCGAACGATCGTCGTGAACGCACTGCCGGGACTGCTGGAGCTCTAGCGCGATGCGAATCGACGTGCTGACGATCTTCCCAGATCTGTTCGCGTTGCCGCTGGCGACGAGCATCGTCGGTCGGGCGCAGGCGAAGGGACTGGCGTCGGTCGAGGCGCATGACGTTCGCCGGTGGGCCGACGACGAACGCGGCACGGTGGACGATGCGCCGTATGGCGGTGGCGGCGGGATGATAATGTTGGCCGAGCCGCTCGCGCGCGCCATCCGCGAGACGAAGGCGTCCGGGGCGGCTGGTCCCGTGATTATGCTGGCTCCCGACGGCGAGCGACTGACGCAGAGCATCGTCAACGAGCTGGCGCTGGAAGAGAGCCTGGTGCTCGTCTGCGGCCACTACAGAGGCGTAGACGAACGCTTGCGCGCCCTTTACGTGGATCGCGAGATATCGATCGGTGACTTCGTGACGACCGGCGGAGAGCTGCCGGCGCTCGTCCTCATCGATGCAATGATAAGGCTTATACCCGGCGTCCTGGGAAACTTCGAGTCGGCACTGGACGACTCTTTTCAGGACGATACGCTCGATTGCCCGTGGTACTCCCGACCGAGGGAGTTCGAAGGCATGGAAGTGCCCGAGGTGCTCGTCGGCGGAGACCGGGCGGCAGTCCGGCGTTGGCGGCTCAACGAATCGCGCCGTCGCACTCTTGAGCGACGGCCGGACATCGCAGCACGATGGAATCGGACAGATACAGACGACGATAGCTGATTATTGGCGAAGCGGCGAATTGAGGCCGCCGAGCGGAACCCTCGCCCAGGCCCGAGACGGCGTGGCGAGCCAGCGGAGGAAACAATGGATCTCGTAGACCTGGTAGATCGACGACACCGGCGGGATGAAGTCGAGAACGACAGCGCGGCATTCCCCGATTTCAGTGTCGGCGACACGGTCGGCGTTCACGTTCGGATCGTCGAAGGCGACAGCGAGCGGACGCAGATATTCTCCGGCATCGTGATCCAGCGTCGCGGCACAACCGGCATGGACGCATCCTTCACGGTTCGCAAGGTCACGGCCGGCATCGGCGTCGAACGCGTGTTCCCGATGCAGTCGCCGCGCGTCGCTAAGATCGAGGTCACCCGTCGTGGCAAGGTGAGGCGCGCGAAGCTCTTCTACCTGCGCAGCCTGCGCGGGAAGGCCGCAAGGGTCTCCGAGCAGCGCTAATCCGGTGCATTAGAGCGGCCGATAACCGGCCTGCGGAAGCTATCTTGCGCGACTCGCGCTGACGGCTTCCACAGGTTCGCGTATACCGGTTTGCCCCCTAGCTGTGATGTGTCATGACGTTGTCCTCACCACGTGCACCGGCGAACGTACGGCATGCAGTCGTAGAACGCACCCCACACAACAGCCTGGGGACACACACTGCCGGAACTCTTGGCGCTGTCGTCTCAACCGCGTGTCCATCATCAACTTCCTCAGCTTGGGTGGTGACAACGTCATGACATTCCACACCTAGCCTTCGTCGTTTCCGAGGCGGCGAAGGAGCATTTCGAGATGCTCGGCCGTTCTGACGAATAGCGGCCGACCGTCGCGTTTCCCCTGCGCGTAAGAGCGCAGGTCTCCGAGAAGACCCTCATCGGGTTCCTTCAGTAGCAGCAAGGGCACGACACGCTGCGTAAGCTGATAATCGAAAGCTACTTCCAGCGGGATCGTCGCGCCGTACGGCAGCCCCTCGTTCAGTGAGTCGGCGTACGCCAGATAGCGCAATATGTCGTCGCGCGTCCTATATCCGATAGCAACCTCGGTGCCTGCCAGCAGTTCGGCGATCTCCTCTATCTCGTCGTTCCAGTATTCGACCCAGGGGCGGTCCATGATGTCGGCCAGCCTCCGCGCTTCCCTCCGTGCTACGAGCACGGCCCCCAGATCCGCCGGCGGCTCCACCTCTGGCGCGTGACCGGGCCGCAGCGTCTTCAGGCTCATGTCGTGCGGGTACACCGGTATCATGTTCATGTGCTCGATCGACACAGGGGCGAGGCTCGCGAGGCCGACGGTCGTCATGACGAGGAACAAGTTGTCCGGAAACGGGAGCTTACCCGGCAGATTCCTGCCATCCTCCGTCTGCAACTCCGCGCACCCGGGCACGAACGACGTCGGATCGGTCTGCCACTCCCCTTCGCCCGTGAGGACCCGCGAGTCGTTGATTCGCACAAGCTCCGCGAGCCATGCGTCCTCCTGCCAGGCGTCGAGCGTGTCGACGCACAGGATGACGGCCCGGTCCGGATGCTCGTGCGCTGCGAGCCATGCCTCGTACCATATTTCCGGCCTGTACGTGCCGGTACGCGGATCGGTCTGCCCAAACAGGTCGCGCAGTCTCAGCGGCGCGTCGGCCGAACCCGCGCCCGACTCGTTGGTCATCGTGGCCCAGAAGAACCATGCGCCCATACCTTCGGCCATCGCTCTGGCCAGGGTATTCTTGCCCGACCCGGATGGCCCTTCGAGCATCAGCATCGGGAGAGTCTTGAGCGAGAGGTAGACGTTTACCACCTGTTCGAGGCTCACCACGATGCCCGAATACCGCATATGCTGGTAGAGCGTGAACACGGCCTGCCCTTCGCTCGGAATCCCCTCTGAGCGATCGGACCCGCCCACCGTCGGCACGGGTGGGGTGTCGCTCTCATCCGAGCTTTCGTCCGAGGTCGGCTCTTCAACGGCCACGTCCGACGGGCGGGGCTGCGGACTGGGGCCTGCCGCGAGGAACTCGTGCACGGCGCCTAGCGAGGGAAGTCCGGCCATCTCCTGGAACTCTCGCACGCCATCCCGGAACTGCTCGTAGTCTTCCGGCTCCCGGCGCAGTTGCTCTCCGATCGCTGCCTCCCGAAGCGAAGCCAGCGTGGCCTCGGCGTAGCACAGATAGTCCAGCGGATCGAGCGCGGCAAGTATGCCCGTGGCGGACTCCGGCCAAAGGGCACCGACGGACCTCCGCGCGCGTTCGAGTCGGTTCGCGACCGAAAGGCTCGTGTTGAGCAGGTGCGCCAGGCCGGCTCGAAGGCGCAGCGCGGGCGGCCCCTGAGCATCGGGGCCAGGGGGTCCGGCGGTGCCGCGCCCATCCCACGTCAGGTTGCCGTGCGTCTGGAGCCGCCCCCCGGCGACCATACCTTCAATGCGTTCGACGGCCACGTCCACGAGTTCCCGAGCGGCGTCATCGAGCGAGAGCAGGCGTCCGTCGAGCGTTACCCCGCCGAATATCAAGACCTGGCGCTCGAACTCCGCAGGCGTTATGTCGGCTAGGTTCTCCGGCGTCATGAACTCCCGAAGACGATCCTGCGCGACCCGTCGCAGAGCCATCGCGCGCTGTTTGACCGGGTCGGCCAGGAACTCCAGCACACGCATGCGCGTGCTATCGGCCCTCGATACGGCCGGCTCGGCAGCGGGCGTATCCGGGGTATCGACGGTCTCAGGCTTCTCGCGAGGCGCATCGGTGGTCTCCGAAGCCGGCAAGTTCAGAGCCCGCGCCATGCCCGGTTCCCTGGCCAAGAGAACCGCAAGTAGCTTATCGGCATGCGACTTGCTCAGGCCGAAGTTGTTCTGACTCCCGCGCTCCAACACGCCCAAAGTGTTCAGAACCGAATCGGCGCGACACTCGTCGGCAGAGAACGGACTGGCGAGTGCGTGGTTGTGCCCCACTCGCACGAGCATGATGCGCGGGTCGTGCTTCGAGCGATCGGGGCGGGTCAGCATGCGTCCGACCGCTACAAATTGGCCGTTGGACGACCCCTCCCAGAAGAACACGAGGTCGCCGGGGCTCATGAGCGAATGGTGCTGATCCACGGGCCAATCGCCGGACGTGTCGCCACTGAACCGCTCGAGCACCGGATCGGATGAACGGAATAACCAGGCCATCGTTTCTCCTGCATTCTTCTTAGCCGAGGGCCAAGCCCTCGGCTTTGGACGATGGCAGGGCCATCGTCGCTAGCTGATCCACGGACCAATCGCCCGAGGTGTCGCCATCGAACCGTTCTAGTACCGGCTCGGGTGGACGGAATCGCCAGGCCATCGCTTCTCCTGCCGTCGTCTCCAGTCGGCGCCCGACCATCTGTTCTAACGGCTCGTCGTGCCGGCGGCCGACACTGCTGCCAGCAGCTTCGCTCTATCGCCGACTGCCTGCGCGGCCGGTGCGCATATTCGGCAGTCGGCTTGGTCGCATAACAGAGCACATGGATCGCCCTTGAGCAGCCGAACGGTGTGGTCGACCACGTCGGCGCCGCGCATAAGCTGACATGCTGCGTCACCCACGGCGCCGTATGCAATGCACCCGGCCGCACGCATCGGGGCCTCGACCGCGCCGAAACCCTCGCTGCATCCGGGCATGGAGGTCATCGCGACCTGGAACCGCCCGTCTTCGAGCGTCGAGACCGTAGCCTCGGCCGGTCGGCGTGGGTTGACGACAACCCACCTCGACGGCGCACCAGCGTACGCTTCACCGACGTGGACCGTTGAGTTCGTGCTGTGGCCCACCCCGAGCAACAGCACGTAACCCCCGACGCTCGCAATCTTGTCCTCCGGGCTCCCGACGCCAAGCGGGTCGCACGCGAGGTCGTCGGCCATGAGCCACTCGGCCAGCGGACCGATTGCGCACGATGCGTGCGTCGGATGCCTGCTTCTGATCGCTGCGGAGCGACGCCTCACGACCTCAGTGATCGCGCCGGTCTTGGATGGCGTTGCGGCCACGTCGAAGAACCGCGTGCCGCTATACGTGAATGTCGGCACCATGAGGGTGCCAAACGGTCCCAGAGCGTCCAGGAATGCGGCGACGACAGTATCGGCGCCTCCGGAAACCCGGCCCATACTGGAGAGCGAGCTATGGACGAAGACCTTCGACCCGGGCCGTACGCCCAGATTCCCCAGCGAGGCGGCGATTTCCGCCCGGTCCAGACGGGTCACAGATTCGCCTCCGGCA
>CAZSJP010000136.1:0-8853 GCA_964606675.1 uncultured bacterium | reverse complement strand
ACAAGCTAATGGGGCGCGGGCACATCCTGGAGCGAGAGGTCCGAAGACCCCCTCTTTCATCGGAAGATCATGCGATCAACCGATCGTATACGGTATTAGCCCCTCGTTAGAAGGGTTGTCCCCTACTCCAGGGTAGATTACCCACGTGTTACTCACCAATTCGCCACTTTCCACACACCCGAAGGTGTGCTTTGCGTTCGACTTGCATGGCTTAAGCACGCCGCCAGCGTTCGTTCTGAGCCAGGATCAAACTCTCCGTAGGAGATATATCAATCTCTGGTAAGTACTAAAGGAATCTCATTATCGACCCGATCCCGTTTGCACGGAGCCGAGTCTGGCATGAGCCCATCGAACAATCACTGTCGATGCACGCTATTCGATTTTCAAAGAGCAAGGCGTCGAGGGTAAAGCGTTTCACACGCTTGTCCCGAGTTTCGACGCTCAATCACGTAGCTATCTAATTTAGGGGGCCAGGCTGGCTCTGTCAAGTGTCCTGACGAGCGTTTCTTATTGGCCGGGCTTCCTCGCAACGCCCGAGGATGCTTTGCTCACCGCGGCGCCACGAAGGCATAAAGTATACGACACGATCCCTTGTCCGTCAACGCTGGAAGCCTATAATCGTACGTTTCCCGATGTCCTCGGCCAGGCGGGATAGGCGCTGGACATGGCGTATCCGCGGTGTAGGACTGTACAAACGGATGCTGTGCACGGGTCTGGCGGTGTTCGGCTAACATTGGCTCCGGCCCGCGGGAACGATACATTCCGTGGCCGACGGCGTGAGGAATATCGCCGGCCATCGGCCCTCCAAACAGGCTGCGACGTACCGAAATATGCGATTTTCGTCGACACTGAAGCCGGTCATGCTGCCGGCCGCCATGCTGGCAACCACCTCGTTCTGCTTCCAATACGTGTTCGTGGCGTCGCCGCACATACGCGATGCGCTACTCCTTTCAGAAGGCGACCTCGGGTGGCTGCTCTCATCGATGTTCCTGGCGGGGATGCCCGGCAGCCTCGTTTGCGGCTGGCTGGCCGACGCAGGGCATACGCGGCTCGCGCTCGTCGGGTCGGCAACTGTGGTTGTGGCCGGTTTCGCGGTATGCGCGCTACCACCGTCGTACATTTTGTATCTCAGCGGCACGGCGACCATGGGCTTCGGGCTTCACGGGCTTTCGACCCTCTGCAACACGATCGTCGTGCGCGAGTGCGCGGGCGAAACCAGGCGCGCTGTGACCGTGCTGCAGATAAGCGCCGCCGCCGCAGGGGCAATCTCCCCGGTCCTCTGGGCATGGGCCATCGAATGGGCGTCGGGGTCGGGCATGTCGGCCGCGGCAACCATCCAGACGTTGTTCGCCATCGGAGCGGCAGGCTGCGCCCTGGTGCTGCCGGTGTCTTTCAGAATCGGAGTCGGCACGAGGCCGAATGCCCCGGACAAGCCGAGCGGCTCGAAGTTGGCAGGCGGCGTCGGACTGGCGATGGTGTGCATCTTCGTCGCCCTTCATACCGGCGCCGACAACGCTCTCTACGTCTGGGCACCAGACTTCGCCACCAGACGTTTCGACCCGTCGCCGTTCCCAGTCGCATGGATCATCTCGGCGTTTTCCGGCGCCTACCTTGTCGGAAGGCTCGTGCTCGTGTCGTTGCCGGAGCGAATCGGCGACCTGACGTTGCTCGGCATCGCTTCAGGCCTGGGCGCGGTTCTCTCGCTGTTCGCATTCCAGAGCGAAAGTCAATACGTGCTGACGCTTCTCTACACGCTGGCCGGTGTGGCGATGTCGATAGACTACCCGTCGATCATGGCCCACATCGGCAGGCAGTTTCCTCACTCCACGGGCCGAGTCATGGCTCTGGCCGGCGCGGTCAGCGGCGGCGCGGGCTTCCTCGTGCCACCCGCTATGGGCTACATCGGCGAGATGACGGGCAACATGGTTGCCGGCATGATGCTCCCGGTAGCGATGCTGGCGACCCTCTCCGCCGCTGCATTCGTCTGGCGCTGGCGTGTGCGCGCCCATTCCAGCGCTTCGGCGACCACCCCGTCAGCTTGACCGCCGGGCTGCACGTGGTTATGCTCCCGACTGAAAACCGGCAACCAACAATGTACCCGCGGGCAAGCGCATGAAACCCCACATGAGAATAGCGCGAGTTTTGGCTCTGATGGTCGCAATGGCGGCGTTCGGAGCCTCGGGCTACCATGTCATAGAAGGATGGCCCTGGTTTGACGGGCTGTACATGACCGTGATCACGGTCGCGACCGTCGGGTTCGAAGAGGTCTATCCCCTGACGCGCGCCGGGCAGGTGTTCACGATCGGCCTGATCGCGGTGGGGGTGACGGTTGTCGGCTACGCGCTAACGCAAATGACCGCGTTCGTGATCGAAGGCCAGCTCAACCGAGTCTTCAGGAGCAAACGGATGGAACGCACTTTGGAGCGGATGAAGGACCACTACATAGTCTGCGGGTTCGGCAGGATCGGCCAGGCCGCCGTCTCCGAACTGAACGAGGCCGGCGTCCCCTACGTGCTCATCGACACAGACGCCGCGGTCGACCGCAAGTTCGGCGCCGGCAAGGATATGCCGTTTCTCGCGGGCGACGCGACCGACGAGGAGCTTCTCGTCAAGGCCGGAATCGAGCGCGCGACGGGGCTGATAGCGACGCTCTCAGAGGACGCGAACAACCTGATGGTGACGCTCACGGCTCGCGACCTCAACATGGACCTGATCATAAATCGCGCGCGCGACGCACGACTCGGTCATACCGAAGCTCCAGCGGGCGGGGGCTACGCGGGTCGTTTCGCCCTACGACATCGGCGGCAGGCGCATGGCGTCGATCATCCTTCGCCCGACGGTCGTGGATTTTCTCGACGTGATGATGCACTCGGGCGACATGCAGATCAGGGTCGAGCAAGTAACGATCCCATCGCGGTCGTGCCTCGACGGCAAGAGTATCGGCGAGGCCCGCATCGGCGACCAGACCGGCGCAATGGTGCTCGCCGTGCACGGTCTGGACGGCAAGACGCAGTTCAACCCCGGCCCGACGCACACGATACAAGCGTGGGAGCAGCTCATCGTCATGGGTCGCGACGAGCAGATCGAAGCGCTGAAGAACTACTGCGAGGCGTAGTGTGCGCGTCGCCGCCCCGGCGGCCACCGCGCCCACTCTGGAAGATTCCGTGCTCGGCTACGCCGAGGCAGGGATCGACAGCGCGACCGTGCGGACGTTGGGGTCTGCTTTCGTGCGTTGCCACGCGCGGCGCAAACTCCGCAACGATGTTGTTACCGCTCATGATAGATCCGGCCGCGAATCATGATATCGGGTGTTCTCAAGCGTTTCACTCAGTGGAACGATTTGCCTAGTCCTACATTCGCTCCGTCTTCATGATTCGCGGCCGCGTCCTACATGATCCGTTACAGGGTGGTACCTTTGTCGGTACCGGGGATCGGTGTCTAAGGGGGCACTGACCCCGCAGGGCCGACGTCGGCACTCCTCCCCTTTGGCTGTCGTCGGCCCGCTCTCCCTGTGCCATCTAGTGGCATGGTCTGGGGAGATACGCCATCATGACTCGGGCCGCCGTCTAGCATGAGTGGTCACGGCAGGTCAGCATTGCGCAAGGGACAGACGTAACCGACCACGAGCGGAGCTACCATGATCTCGCTGGACAAACGTGCCTATCTCTTCGTCGATGAAACACTGTGCGACACCCACGACGGGACCTCGCTGCGGCTGCATCAGCCGCGCCGGGAAGATGTCTCCATCGTGACGGACGCGCCTTGGGAAGGTCCGAACAGTGGGTATTTCACTATCGTCGATGCCGGCGACAGATACCTCATGTACTACCGAGGTTCTTCGGTCGCGGTGGATATGGTCGGAGAGGTCACATGTGTGGCGGAGAGTAGTGATGGCGTCAACTGGTCACGTCGACAGACGTGGCAGTACACGCTGAACGGGTCGCGTGCGAACAACATCGTGTGGGCGAACGAGCGTATGATCTCACACAACATGGCGCCATTCTATGACACTAATCCTGACTGTCCCGAAGATATGCTGTTGAAAGCGGTTGGCGGTCGGGATGTACGATCCGAAACGCCGGACGGCGTCCACGCGGAAGGTTTGTTCGCGCTCGTCTCGCCCGACGGATTCGCGTGGAGACTGCTATCCGACGAGCCGATCATCACTATAGCAGGGCTCGATTCTCTCAATCAGGCCTTCTACGACACCGAGATCGGGAAATACGTGCTGTACTCCCGGCTGGGTCACGAAGGTTTCCGCGCGGTGGAACGGTCGACCTCCGACGATATGTTGCACTGGTCGCCCCGTGAGGTACTCGACTACAGTCCCGGCCCGGGGGCGCCGGACGCTGATCCGAGCCTCGAGCACTTCTACACGAACGCGATCAGACCTTACGACCGCGATCCGGGCCTGTATCTTGGCTTCCCGAAGCGTTTCGCGACGGAACGCACGCTCTTCCCGGACTGGCACAATGGTCCGGGCATATCCGACTGCGTGATGATCGCAAGTCGAGACGGGTTGCACTTCCCGCGCCGATTCCGCGAGGCGTTCGTGCGCCCCGGCCTCGACCAGATGAACTGGAATGAGCGCAATATCATGATGGCGCCCGGCATGATAAGAACATCGCCGACGGAGTACTCGCTTTACTGGACGGAGCACTGCCATCGTCACGACGCGCGTCTGCAGCGCGGGACCATTCGTGTGGACGGGTTCGCGAGCTTGCATGCGGACTGGCCGGGCGGCTCGATGCTGTCCAACCCGGTCATGCTGAATGGCGACTCGCTGGTGCTCAATATGAGCACATCGGCGGCTGGTTCGGTCCGAGTAGAGATTCAGGACGAAGCCGGTACGACGATCCCCGGTTGCGGGTATGACGATTGTGACGAACTCTATGGCGACGGTATCGAGCGGATTGTCACGTGGAACGGGTCGCCCGACATCTCCCGCGTGAGGGGGCAGACGGTTCGGCTACGAATGAGCGTTGTCGATGGCGACGTCTACTCGGTCTGCTCAGTGGCCTTGCCCCCGTTCCTTGAGCCAGCTTGTGTGAGCAAGACCAGTTGATGGGGTGCCCACCCCCCCCGATCATCCGACGTCGTGATCCAGGACGCGATTCCTCGTGATCGGTGGCAGGGCGAATCACGACAATGGGCCGAGAGTGGAAATAGGTAGTTCGTGCCACTACTGGCACGCTCCCGAACGGCGAATATCATGATTCGCGTCGCGATCCATCCTGATCGGTGACAACGACGAACCATGCGTCCCTTCCCCCTCTCACCCCACCCACTCTCTGAACAGCAGTCCGAACGCTTCGGCGACTTTAGGGTGCACGATTTCGCCGTCGACCATGTTCAGACCCGCTCGCAACGCCGGGTCGGCCCCGGCCGCGCGCTCCCAGCCAAGGTCGGCGATGCGTAGCGCGAATGGCAGCGTCGCGTTCGTGAGCGCCAGCGTCGACGTTCGCGGCACGGTGCCGGGCATGTTCGACACGGCATAGTGCAGTATGCCATCGACCTCGTAGACCGGGTCGTGGTGCGTGGTCGGTCGGGCTGTCTCGACACACCCGCCCTGATCGATGGCGATGTCCACGATGACGGCGCGGGGCTGCATCAGGCCGAGCATGTCCCGCGTGACCAACTTGGGCGCCTTCGCACCCGGTATCAGCACGGCCCCGATCACCAGGTCCGCCGAGGGCAGCAGCGCTCTGATGTTGTAGTGGTTCGACATGATCGTCTTGACGTTGCCGGGCATGATCTCGTCGAGATGCCTCAGCCGACGTGGATCGATATCCAGAACGGTCACGTCGGCACCCATGCCCGCGGCGATGGTCGCGGCGTTCTGCCCGACGATTCCTCCGCCGAGAACCAGCACCTTTGCCGGTGGCACGCCCGGCACGCCGCCCAGCAAGATACCCCTGCCGCCCATCCGCCGTTCGAGGTATTTCGCGCCCTCCTGAGCCGCCATGCGGCCGGCTACCTCGCTCATGGGTATCAGGAGCGGCAGGTCGCCGTCGGGCGTCTGCACAGTCTCGTAGGCTATGGCAACGATCCCCGACTCCAGCATCGCATCGGTGAGCGCTCGGTCGGCGGCGAAGTGGAAGTACGTGAACACGACTTGGCCACGGCGCAACATGGCCCACTCCCCCGGCTGCGGCTCTTTGACCTTCACGACCATCTGCGCCTCGCCAAACGCCTGCGCGGCGGTCGGAACGATTCGCGCACCGGCTTCAACGTATTCGGAATCCGGATACCCGCTCTCGGCGCCGGCACCCGATTCAATGACAACCTCGTGGCCGGCGTCGACCATCTGGTGCACCCCGGCCGGCACCATCCCGACGCGGCTCTCGTCGGCCTTGATCTCTCTGGTAACTCCTACGAGCATGTGATCGACCTCCGCAGTCGCGCTTCGACATTCCAGGCAGCCATACCTGGAATGTACCTTCCGTCGCGTCTGCACCCCTCTGCATCCCGGACGACGGAGATTGCCGAGTGCCCACACGGCACGACGGCGATGTCCTAACGCGTAACGCGCGCATTGGCGCGCGACTGCGACCTTGAACGGCGGAGCGGGGTTCGGTACATTAACGTGCGCGAGCGCTCTTGCCGCGAAGGATCGTCCCAGCAACTCCCGGGTCACGCACCGATGCACGACGCTGAAAGCATAACGAACGCATTGCGCGCCCTCGGCGTGCACGCCATCGACGGCGCGGAACTCCGAGACTACACTACGTTTCGCATAGGCGGGCCGGCTGAAATCGTCGCCGAGGTTCGAACCCCCAACCAGATGGCGGACGCGCTGGGCGTCTGCGGCGAGCACGATGCTCCTGCGCTCTGCCTCGGCGGCGGCAGCAACGTGCTCGTCTCCGATGGAGGCGTGTCCGGCGTCGTGCTGCTCAACCGCATCGAGCACGTCCGCACTGCTGACAACACCATCGTCGCGGGTGGCGGCGCTTCCTGGGACGCTCTCGTGGTCGCCGCTGCGACGAAAGGGCTTGCAGGGGTGGTCGCTATGTCGGGCATACCCGGGTCGGTGGGCGGCGCCATCTACGGAAACGCCGGCGCGTACGGCGAATGCGTGGGCGACGTCGTCGATTCCATCACGACAGCCGACCGAGACGGACATATGCGTCGCTTCGACGCGTCACGGATCGGCTTCGCATACAGGTCGAGCAGCCTCGCGAACACCGACCAGGTGGTCGTCGAAGCGACGTTCAATCTCGACACCGGCGAGCCGGAAGCCCTGGCCGAGCAGCGCGAGAGCATACTGGCGACGCGCGCCGCCAAGCTTCCGACAGAGGACGACCCGACCGCCGGTTCGTTCTTCCGGAACATCGACGATCCGGACGAGAGCGTTCGCATCCGAGAGGCGCTCGGGTTGCTGAACGACGGACGACGAATCGCGGCGGGGTTGTTGCTGGACCGCGTAGGCGCTAGAGAGATGAGCGTCGGCGACGCCCGGGTGTTCGAGCGGCACGCCAATATCATCGTCAACCGCGGAAGCGCGCGGGCCAGCGACGTGCTCGAACTCGCACACGCCATGCACGTGCGTGTGAAAGATAGGTTCGGCATCGAGTTGCGGCCGGAAGTGCGCTGGATCGGCGTTCCCGGAGAAGATATGATCGCCATGACGGAGAAGCGATGACGAGAATACTCCTCACGAACGACGACGGATACGAGGCGCCCGGCATCGCCGCGATGAAAGATGCGCTGGGCAGCGCTTCGGGCGAGTTCGACGTCACTATGGTCGCTCCGGACAAGGAAAGGAGCGCGTGCGGGCACGGCGTAACGCTCGACAAGCCATTGCGGCTCGACAGTGTAGGACCCGGCGCGTACAAATGCGACGGCACACCCAGCGATTGCGTGTTGCTGGCCGCGCGCGGAGCACTGCCCGACCGTCCGCAACTGGTGCTCTCAGGCATCAATGCCGGCTGTAACTTCGGAGACGACGTTACCTACTCGGGCACCGTCGCCGCGGCGATGGAGGGGTCTCTACAGGAGTTGCCGTCGATTGCTGTCAGCCTGGACGGCGACAACCACTTCGAGACTGCCGCAGCGGTGGGCCTTGCGCTCGTCAGGCGAGCGCTGGAGGACGGCCTCGACACGCGTATCTTCCTCAACGTGAACGTACCCGACGTGCCGCTGGACGATCTGCGTGGCATGCGCCCGGCCACACTTTCGCGGCGAAGGTACAGAGATGAGGTTGTTGTGCGGACGGACCCACGAGGGCGCAACTACTACTGGATCGGTGGCCAGCCGCCGGAATGCTATTCTTTGCCTGGGACCGACTACGCCGCCGTCGCCGACGGTTTCGCGTCGGTGACGCCGCTCCACCTCGATCTGGCCGACCACGGCGCGATGGGCGAGCTCCGGAGTTGGCTTCCCGACCTCTGCTGCTGGACCGGCGACGATCGGTGAAGCGCGACCCCGATATGAGAAGGGGCACGGTCCGGCGCGCCACCACGCACCTCGCCATGCCCCTCGTAAGTATCGGTCCGCGTCGGTCTCGTAGCGGACTATTTCCTGTTCCGGCGACCCTCTCGCTGCTGGTCTTGCGACTCGTCCCGCGATCCGTCCGGCCCGACCGGCAGCTCCAGGTTGTCGAACAGGACGTGGAGGCCTTCGGACACCGCGAACCCCACGTAGCCGTCGTCGAAGCTGCTGTCGGATGCGTCGCCGACGACCGCGCCATTCACATAGAGCGTGAAGTCTGAGCCACTCAGGTCGACCCGCAACGTGTTCTGCGCGTATGCACCCTTCGCGATTGCGTGCGACTCGGCCCAGTCGTCGATAGTTTCCCAATCGGCACTCTCTCGTTTGCGGATCCGGTGCTGCCCGTTCGCGTTGATCTCGAAC
>CAZSJP010000135.1:2520-8854 GCA_964606675.1 uncultured bacterium | reverse complement strand
CCCTGTCATCGCCCCTCCCGCACCGTGTCGGCATTCGGCTACCGATTCATGGGCGTCAGGCGAAATGAGCGGGTCGACGATCGCGCTGCGCTCTTCGCCGAGGGTGTCGGGGCCCCATCGGTCCATCTCGGCACGCTCGTCGTCTGTCGGCTCACGTCGCAGCCACCGACCGACGATCAGCTCGTCCGGCCCAATCTCGATGGGCAAGCGATCCAGCGTGTCGTGCAACGTCTTGCCGTATCGCGCCCCGATCGGTTCGTCGCCGTGGGCGCGAATGCCACGATTCCAGAGGATTTCGCGGTCGACGAAGTACCCGGACTGCTCGAAAAGCCACGTTCTTATACGCGCGATGCGCTCAGTGCGGAGAACGGGGGCGATCATCTTTCTCTCCATGGCTTGGCAGCCAGGACATGGCACGCCATGTCCATGCGGTGGTTGTATGGGTCACAGACACCGGTTCGCCGGGTTCTCCCTGTTGTCCATCCACCGCGCAAGGCTGTTGACAATGTGCAGCCGTGTACGACTCAGCTCGTCATCGCTGCGTACGATGCGCTCATGGGATCGCACCTGCCACACCGATGTGCCGGGGGTACCCCGCGCTCGGCTGATGAGCCGTATTCGAACAGATTTCCACGTACCGATGATGGCCGAGAGCGAACGTGGTGTTGGATGAGCGAACCGGCGCATCGGTGGCTGGTCGGTGTAGGCACGAACATCCTTCACAAGCGCGTCATCACATCGCCTCGTGCTTCGTTCGGGCGATGATGTGATCCTGCATCGCCTTGTCGAGCAGACAGAAGCGCATGCTGAAGCCCGAGACGCGCACCGCGATATGCGAGTACGCTTCAGGATCGGCTTGGGCTCTCCGAAGCGTCTCGGCGTCGATAACGTTGAACTGCATCTGCCCGAGGCCGCGCGAGATCGCCGTCTCGACGGTATCCAGGATCTTCTCCATCGACTCGCCGCTCATGACACTCGGCGTTAGCTCGATTATCGCCGACGACGATCCGGCGGCGTGCTCGTGCGGCAACTCCATCAGCGAGCGCATGAGCGCCGTCAGTCCTTCGGTATCGCGCCCCTGGGTTGGCGAAATGCTGTACGCCAGCGGCTCGCCGGCCTTGCGACCGTCAGGCGTCGCGTTGGTCGCCTTGCCGCACGGATCGAGGTGCCAGACGAACGAGAACAGGTGCGCGTGATACGACCCGCCGTACGGGCTTGTGTAGGTCGCCATGTGCTCGCAGTAATGCTCCGCCGCGCGCCGCACCCAACGGTCGACTTCCTCGATGCCGTTGCCGTATTTGGGCAGCCGGTTGATGAAGAACTTGCGCTCCGTCTCGGCATTCTCCCAGTTGGTCCTCAACAGGTCCAACAAGCTTGCGGCCTTCATCGTGCGGTCCTGGAACAAGAGCCTGTCGACCGCCGCGAGCGAGTCGCCGACGTTCGGCAGCCCTATGGCGCCCGTGGAGTGGTAATGAAACCGCGCGCCACCGGCGGTCATGTCGGTGCCCCGGCCGATGCAGTCGTCGGTAAGGAGCGAAGTATACGGCAGCGGATAGGTGTGGACCTGACGCAAGTCGCCCAGGTTCGAAAGCTCGACCGCGTGCCGCGCGAAGTGTTCCACCTGAGCGGTGTAGGCGTCCCAGAGCGCTTCGACGTCGGGCATCGCGTCCAGCGATCCGGTCTGTGGCCCGATCTGCTCTCCGGTGGCGAGGTCCTTACCGTCGTTGAGTGCCAGCTCGATGCATTTGCCGTTGTTCATCATGTGGCTGACGGCGTGCGGATTCGTCCTGCCGGGGATGGTCACCTCGACGCAGCCGATGATGGCGTAGTTGCGCGCGTCCTCCAGCGGTATACCCTTCTCGACAAGGGCGGGCACGATAGCCTCGTCGTTGAAGAAGAACGGCACTCCGCCGCCGCGCTTTATCAGTCTGAATGCCGATTCAAGCAGCGTCCTCGGAGTGTTCTTGTGCACGCGCACCGAGAGGCAGCGGATCAGATTCACCCGCCAGATCGCTTCGAGGAACAGATACGTAAGATCGTTCGTCGCGTCGGTGCCGTCGGGTTTCTGGCCGCCGATGGTCGCCTGCTGAACGTCGTAGCTCTTGTAGAGCGCCAGATGGAGCGCTTCGAGAATCTCAAGCGCCTCGTCCGTCGTGATGCGGCCCGACTTGATGTCAGCTTCGTACCATGGGTGTAGATACTGGTCGTATCTGCCGAAGGAGTTGGCGTTGACGCCGTCTTCCCAGCCCATGATAAGGTGTCCGAACCACAGCGCCTGAACCGCTTCGTGGAACGTCGTAGCGCCCTTGGCGGGGACTCTGTCGCAGACTCGGGCCAGTTCGAGGTATTCGTCGCGTTGGTCAGCGTCGTCGCTCTCGGCGTCGGCCAGCTCGCGCAGATGCGCGGCGTATCGCTCGCCAAGCCCACAAGCCGCATCCGCGATGGGCCGCACGCCTTCGAGCCAGGTGCGCTTCTGAAGGTCTTCCGGCTTCCAAGGTTCCAGTTGCGCAAGCTCCTCGTCGATCCGATCCCTGATGCCTTCGAAGCCGTCGCGTATTATCCGCTCGTACCCGGGGACCGTGTGCCCTTCGCTCCCGCCCCAGCCGAAGTAGGCTCCGGCGGCGCTGTCGCGGCCGATGTAGTCGGGAGTCTCGGGCCACAAGTTGGCAACTCGCCGCGGGTTCTTGCGCCAGTACTCGATCGCTTCGGCGTAGCGACGCTTGCCGTCGTCGCTGACTTGCAGCTTCTCCAACGCTTCGAGCCGTGCGGCTACGGCCTCATCGGATGATAGGTCTTCGTGTTCGAGCCAGCCGATTCCGCGGAAGGACTCATGCCTCTGGTAGCCGAGGATCAGCTCGCCAGGTTGCACGGTGACGGGATAGTGCGCGATGACGTTGGCCAACGCTGCCGCCTGCCTCCTGATCGGCGGAGCACCCTCGGTCGTCGCCATGCTCTCGGCAACGAGCCAGCCACGTGGCGCGTAGTCGTCCGCGCAGTCGAGGTCGCGCAGGACGTTGTCGCGCAGCCGCTCCATGCGTGGCGACAGGTCTATCCCGTGTGCGCCCTGAACGACCTGGGCCTCTTCGGTTTCAGTCGTCATTCGATCCACCCTCGGAAAGCGGCCCGGCTTGTGGGCCGCGTCTCGGATACCGTACCCGCTAGCCCGTTCAGTCTCGTCGCACAGGAATCCCGCGATCTGCGAACATCGCCGTGATCTCGGCCACTCGGTCGTCCGATGGCGGTGAGATGCCCTGTAGCGAGTATTCCCTGCCGAACTGCTCGTACTTGCCCTCGGCCAGCCGGTGATAGGGCATGAGATTCACTGCTTCAAGCCGCGGATTGCCCCACAGCCCGGCACAGAAGTCGACCGTCGCGGCAAGGGCCTCGGGTGTGTCGGTGCAGCCCGTTACGATCGGCAGCCTGATCCACACGCAGGGCCCATCATCCATCGCAAGCAGGCGCTCGAGGTTGCCCAGTACCGGCTCGTTGGTGGCGCCCGTCAGTTGCTTGTGCAGGTCGTCGTCTACGGCCTTCAAGTCGTAGAGCACGAGGTCGGTCATACCGAACAGCCGCTCCGCGACGCTCCACGCTGCGTACCCGCTCGTATCGAGAGCGCAGTGCAGGCCGCGCTCGCGAGCGATAGCGAGTATGGCCGCCGCGAATGCCGGCTGCATCATCGGCTCGCCGCCCGAAAGCGTCAGGCCGCCGCCCGAACGTTCGTAGAACATCCGGTCGCGCTCGACGTGCTCCACGACCGACTCGGCGGTCACCTCGCGGCCGGCCACCTCAAGTGCGCCCGTCGGGCAATCGTCGATGCATGCACCGCAACGCACGCAACTGGCCCGATCATAGAGGTGCACACCGCCCTCATCGATCGTGTGGCCGTCGTGGTCGCATGCCGCGACGCACTGGCCGCATGCCAGGCACGTTGCCGGGAGGAATCGTATGTCGCTCTCCGTCGCAATGGACTCGGGATTGTGGCACCAGCGGCACTCAAGCGGGCAACCCTTCAGGAATACCGTAGTTCGTATTCCCGGCCCATCGTGGATGGAGAATCCCTGCACGTCGAATATGCGACCCTCTACCGACGCCTGCGACACGGCGCCGATGGGGTCCGAGGTTTGTTCCATAGTGGCTCTTGCGCGAACTCCGGCGATCTTGTAGACGGTACGTATACATTCGCTGCCTGATACGAAATATACGTCTTCTCAGGCGATTGTGGAAACCGTTGTGGTCCGCCCTCGGTCCGGCCGTATACTTTAGGTGGTACCGATAGGGGCCATTCGGGCAGGCGTTGCCTGCTACCTCGTGGCCCGCACCCGATGCACCTTACGCATGGAGAATACCGATGACGGACCGGGAGCGAATGCTTGCGATCCTGCGCCACGAACCGGTCGATCGGGCTATTTGGCAGCCCCGCATAGAGCACTGGTACCTGACGAACAAACGCTTCGGAACGCTGCCGGAACGAAATCGGGACATGAGCCTCCTCGAGGTGTACGACGACATTGGCGCGTCGGTCAGGTCCTACTATTTCTACAATCCGTGCATCCAGCGAATAGAGCACGAAGACGTGGTGTACGAGACGGTCGAGAGCACGGCGAAGCGGGAGGTCGCTGTCTGGAAGACTCCCGTCGGCACGCTCGAAGCGGTTGCCAGAAAGACCGCCGAATCCGGGCTGACGTCGGAGTTCCCCGTCAAGACGATGGGCGACGTTAAGGTGGTGGAGTTCATCCTGAGGAACCGCCGGTGGGAGTTCGACAGGGAGAAGTTCGACGAAGCGGAGGCGATCGTTGGCGATAGAGGCACCGGCGTCACCTACAACCTTCGCATACCGCCCATGCGGTTATTCATCGAATACCTGGGCTTCGAGGCGACCGTGTATGCGATGCACGAGCAACCTCGCGAAATCGACGCCTTCATCGATCTCATGGAGGAGACCGACGACGCATTCTACGACGTTATCAGAGAGAGCCCGCTCGTGGCAGTCAACTTCGGCGACAACGTCGACGCGAACCTGTTGCCACCTAGCCTTATGCGGCGCTACGCACTGCCGTACTACCAACGACGCACCAGCGAACTCCGAGCTGCCGGCAAACGGTGCTTCCCGCATTGGGACGGCGCGCTCAGGGGGCTGCTCGATTTCGTGCCGGAATGCGGATTCGACGGCTTCGAAGCGCTCACGCCGGAGCCGATGGGCGACGTACCGCTCGAGGCCATTGCCGAAGCGCTGGGACACGACTACGTTCTGCTCGACGGAATGCCTGCAACGCATTTCCTGCCGCCGTTCACGCGCGCGGACGTTGAAGAGTTCGCGACGACGATGCTCGACACTTTCGCGCCCGGGCTGATACTGGGCATCTCCGACGAGATGCCGCCCGCAGGCGACATAGACGCCGTGCGCATGGTCGGAGAGATGGTGCGCGACTACAACGGGACGTGAGACCCAGGCGAGACCCACGCGCGCGTGGGCGCACAACCTTAGAGGATGAGGGTACGGCACCTATGGCATCGAGCAACGAGCAGAGCATATCTCCGCGCGACACGCAGATTCTGCGCGACGTGGCGAAGAGAGTCACCGAGATAGCGAACGATCCGGCCAATCTGGAGCGGCGCGACGTCTGGTACCGGCACAACGACCTGCAGGACTCACGCCCGCTGGTACTGATCGAGTCGTTCCCCGCGACCGACGAGATGGTCACGGACGACGTGCTCCAGTGCGAGGATGCGTGGGCGAGGAACCTCGAACGCGGCCTGCGAGTGAGAATCGCCCATTTCGAGCACATCGACGACGATTCGGTGGTGGAACCCTACGTCACGTGCAACTGGAGCGTCGGCGTCAGCGGCTACGGCGTGCAGGTCGAGCGCCAGTTCAGTGGAGGGCGAAAGCGCCAGGATAGGGTCGAGGGCAGCTACGTCTGGGAAGCACCGATTGCCGACATATCGGAGGACTTTCACAAGCTACAGCATCGCACGTTCTCGGTCGACCGCGAAGCGTCGCTGGCGTCGAGAGAGCGTCTCGAAGACGTGTTCGCGGGATCGATCGGTGTCAGGATGCGTGGCGGGTACGGTTGGACGACCGGGATGACGATCGTCGCTATCGACCTGATCGGCCTCGAGAACCTGATGCTCTACATGTACGACGACCCCGAAGGCCTACACAGAGTGATGGCTTTCCTCAGGGACGATCAGATGGCCTACGACGAGTGGCTCGAGGCCGAAGGGCTGCTCAATCTGAACAATGAAGGCGACTACATCGGCTCCGGGAGCAGAGGCTTCACGCACGACCTGCCAGGCGACGGCTACGAGGAAGACAAGCCGCCCCGCCTGAAGG
>CAZSJP010000135.1:0-2510 GCA_964606675.1 uncultured bacterium | reverse complement strand
GGAATCGCAGGAGACCGTCGGTGTCGGTCCAAAGCTCTTCGAGGAGTTCATACTCCCATACCAGATAGCGGTGGTCGAAAGATACGGCCTCTGCTACTACGGATGCTGCGAGCCGGTTCACAGCAGGTGGGAGCAACTGACGAAGATTCCTAACCTCAGAAGCGTCTCGGTCTCGGCGTGGTGCGACGAAGACGCCATCGCGGAGGCCATCGGTCGAAAGTATGTATATTCACGGAAGCCCAACCCGACGCTCGTCAGCACGCGGACATTCGACGAGGGTCTGATACGGCAGGACGCACGCGATACGCTGGACGCGGCGCGTGGCTGCAACGTCGAGCTGATAATGAAGGATGTGCATACCCTTGCGGGCGAACCGTGGCGCGCCGCGCGTTGGGTGGAGATTGCACGTGAGGAGATCGGCGCGTAATATGTGCCTAGGGCCGGAACCCGCAAGACAATGCCATTGGCGAGGCACCGAGCACAATCACGTCGAATCGGAGACAAGACTTTGACACACGAACCTACGCTGGAGTTGCTCCCGTCGGAGGAGAATGTCGCCCTCGGTTGCGCCGACTGGCCCGAACTGCACTTTGGGTCGCTTCGGACGACCGTGCGCGTTGGTGGCGAGGATTACGAAACGACTCCGCGGCACCTGCAGCAGTCCGGAGACGATTGGACGATCACGCTGATGACGGATGGCGGGCCGGTGCACCTGCAACAGACGTGGCAGCACATCGACCCAGGCTGGCGGGTGATCAACAGGTTGCTGGTGGCCGCATCGGAGCCCGTGGTCGTCAACGACGTGCGGTTGCTCGTTCAGGGCGCGCCGCTCGACTTCGGCGCATCGGCCCCTGCGATGAGCATCCTCGAACAAAGCCGGTACAGCGGCGAGGTTGTGCGAGCGTTCGCGGGGGACGCCGACAGCTCTTCGGAGCTTTGCTGGATGGCTGCCGACATCAATACCGGCATGAGCTTCCTTGCCGGCTTCGAGACGTCCAAGCGGTGGCTCGGGACTATCCGCTCGAAGCGTTCCGCCGATGGGAAGATGACGGAATGGTCGATGGGATTCGACGGCGGGGACGTTCAGCTCGAACCGAATCAGGTAGTCGATCTGGAAGACATCGTGTTGCTGGTCGGCTCGGACCCGCTCGGTCTGCTGGACCGCTATGGAGCGATGGTGTACGAACGCCACAAGCCGGAGATCCTCGACAAGTCGCCCGTAACGTGGTGCTCGTGGTACCCGTTCCGGCTCGGTGTAGGCCACGACGCGGTCATGGCCAATGCGAGTATTGCTGCGAGGAGGCTCAAGCCGCTGGGCCTGTCGCACATGCTGGTGGACCTCGGATGGCAGCAGGGCAACCTGCCCAACTCGTTCCGAGAAGACGATTCGTTCCCATCCGGTCTGCAGGGGCTTTCCGACGAACTGGAGCAGCTTGGGCTGAAACTGGGCGCGTGGACGTCGCCGAACTCCGTGAGCGAGATGTCGGAGATCGCGGCAAGTCAGCAGGAGTGGCTTGTCAAGAACGAAGACGGTTCGGCTCACTCCGTTGGCGACTGGTACTGGGAGCCGCACGGCCAGACGCACCTTCTCGATCTAACGCACCCCGACGCGAGGCAGTGGGTGCACGACCGCGTGCGATCGCTTGCCGACCGGGGCGTGACCTACGTCAAAGCGGACTTCTTGGGCAGCCTCGGCTCCGATGCCGCCAAACGCAGGCACGACGGGACCGTGGTAGCTGGAGGCGGAACGGAGACCGGCAGGTTGATGACGTCTACCATGAGGTCCGCCATCAAAGAAGTCGACCCGGAATCGATGTTCCTCTCATGCGGCGGCCCGGACATGCCGGGGCCGGGCCAGGCGGATATAATCTACGCGTGCAACGACACGGGCAACACCGGATACACCGGCTGGGCAGCGGTGCGGGAGAACTCGTTCGCTCTGGCCACGCATCTGTTCAAGCACCGGCGCTGGGGAATCATCCAACCTTCGTGTTTGTGCGTCGGCTTGCCGGGGACCTTGGCAGAGGCGAGACTGCGGGCCACCGTGGCATTCATGTCGGGCGGACAGATAGATATCGGAGACGACCTGACAGATCTGCCGGAAGACCGCTGGAAGGTGCTCACTGCGACGTTGCCGCCCAACGGTGCCGCCGCGACTCCCGTAGACCTGTTCCAGCCGATTCAGCGATGTGCCGGCGAATACAGCACGACGGGGACCACGCTCGATCGGTCGGGCGCTCACGATGCTCCGCCGGCATCGGTGTGGGTGCTGCCCATAGAGACCGAATGGGACGAATGGAGCCTCGTGGCGGTGTTCGACTGTGACGACCATCGCGCCACCATCGAGGACGACGAGGCAAAACTACAGACCTATCTGCTACCGGTGGAGAGGCTTGGCCTCAACAGGCTCGGCGACTTGTGGATCCACGAGTTCTGGTCGAATCAGTTCTGCGGCTACATGCCCGTCCAAGTGCACAAGGAATCGGACTACCACCATCCCGGCGACATGC
>CAZSJP010000134.1:0-8865 GCA_964606675.1 uncultured bacterium | reverse complement strand
GAGGATATCGATCTCGCCAAGTCCACTATAGAAATTCCACCGGCCGCGTCCCATCACGGAAACACCGATGGTGTTCGACCAGTAAGCTGTATCGACTGGAGCAACTGAGGCCCACCAATCGCTGCCTCGACCATGCGTTCCACCCCCGCCGTGAAGTTCGAGGAGCAGGTTGTATGACCGGTCGGAGGTGTAGTCGTCAGGTACCACAACGGTGAACGGCTGCGCCGTACCATCGGCCTCGGAGAGGTACGCCGCTTCGATGACGCCGGTCTTCCCCGCGTGCGGACTGACTCCGGCTCGCGCACCCTCGATCGCCTCATGCAGAGTGTCGAGGTATCGCGGAATCGTCAGTCTGTGTTCGTTCCACTCACTCTCGGCGCCGGGTCCAGCGGGCACGTCGCGTTCGATCCGCTCAAGGCAATACAGTGCCTGAGCGTACGCATCCTTCCTCGCTCGGTCGAGTGAGAACGGGTCGCCGATCTCGGTTAGAAGTCGGGCCAAGGAATCACGTACGGCCCGCACTGTGTCAGGATGCGACGCGGCGAGGATTCGCTCGTGAGCGCTCTTTCCGTAGAACTCGACGAACGTCCCCCGGCCGCCACCAGCCTGATCGATCTTGATGAGCACACGCGTCCGTCCGATCGGTAGCGAGACCTTTGCGACGTGCTGAGACTTTGCCGCCATGCCGTCGCCCGGGACCGCTATGCGGAGTTGTCCGTCGACCCAGATCTTGCCGGCGTCGTTCGTGCCGAAATGGACGTATACGTCCTGCTCAACCGGACTCTCGACTTCGCAATATCCGTACACGAGCACTTCACTCTGCCTGCCGAATACGTCCACAAGATCGACGTAGTCCTGATCCCACTCGCGACGGTGGAACGCCACCTCTTCGCCGTCCGGTAACGTAACCACGGTTCCTGAGGCGATACGTGCGTCTCCCTCGCCTCCAAGCGCTTCGAGGTAATCGGTGTCGTACCCGGCGCGTCGTGGTCCTTCCTGGACATCCACATCGGGACTCGAGAGCATGTCTGAGACAAGCCACGACCGCACGGCGACAGGATGGCCGTCGACGGGTAGCGTCGTCACTGGAACGTCGTGCGTGCTCGCGCCGGCTGAAACGGCCGTCATGACAAAAAGCGCCGCTAGCAGCCCACTCTCTCCGATAGGAACGTCGTCCGTGCTCGCTCCAACCAAGACAGTAATGGCGACAAGGAGAGCCGCATACAATACGTTCTTCTTGTTGGTGGAGAATCGTTGTCTAGACATGACGTGTCGCTCCATCAAAGGTCACACCCTGAACCTGGCGGATCAGGAGGCATACGATGTAGTCGATAGCCTTACGACTCTACACGGATGGTCGGTCGGAGTCAAGTGGTCTGAAGCGCCATCTTGTCGGCATGAGACAAGACAGCCACTAGATGCGAAACGCAGAGGGGAACACTAGTCCGCCATCTCACAGACAAACAGCACCTCCGGTGTGGTGCCGGAGGTGCCGTATCGTCACACAGATGGAGCCAACGAACGGACTCGAACCGTTGACCTGCTCATTACGAGTGAGCTGCTCTACCAGCTGAGCTACGTTGGCCTGTGTGCGGCTGACGCCGCACATTAGCAGTTTCGCTTCGCCAAACTGCGTGTTCTCGCTATCGCGCCGTGTGTGCGGCCTCACCCCACATTAGCAGTTTCGTTCCGCAACACTGCGTGTTCTCGTTATCGCGCCGTGTGTGCGGCTTCACCCCACATTAGCAGTTTCGTTCCGCAACACTGCGTGATATCTATCTGACGTGGCTTCGCCGCACCATGTCGCGCTATCTCGCCCATGCCGCCATTCTAGCTGGCCAGATGCGTCTTGATATTCGACTCGATAGTACCCTTGGGCACGGCGCCGACAACTTGCTCGACTACGACGCCATCCCTGAAATAGAGAAGCGTTGGAATGCTCCTGATACCGAACTGGCCAGCGTACTGCTGGTTCTCATCGACGTCGACCTTGCAGAACTTGGCCTGACCATCGTAGGTCTCGGCAAGCTCCTCCATCACAGGAGCGATCATCTTGCACGGTCCACACCAGATGGCCCAGAAATCGACGACGGTGAGTAGGTCACTCTTGAGCACTTCCTGCTCGAACGAGTCGTCCGTAACGACTACTGGTTTGGCCATCGACTGATCCCTTCCGATTTGCGTGTGAGCCTGCTCGACTGCCTACTTATGGTACCACGAGACGCGAATACGCGTCAAGGTGCCCGCCGCTTTGCGAGTTGGCACACAAGACCGTCGAGTGCAACCTGAGGCGCCGACCAGCCGCCCTTGATGGCACTTTCGGCCGAGAGCGCAAGGCGGAACCCCGTACGGATGCGATTCCTTCGCAGCGCCCTCGCCTGTGCTGCAAGCTTGCTGACGATGAACGGTCGGCTCTCGCCCAGGAACGCCCCCAGGTCTTGCTCGCGCCCCCGTCCCAGAACGTCGGCCGCGAGCCTAAGCCGCTCCCAATGTCTGACGATCATGCCCACCAGGTACGCCGGATGCTGATCTGCCTGGACCATGCGGTGTGCGATCTCGAGCGCGCCGCGAGCATCCGCTTCGGCGATCCGGTCGGTGAGACTGTACACGGTGTCGTCCCTTGTCATCCCAACGGCCTCTTCGACGTCGGCCACGTCGATTGTCGTGCGTGGCAGCACGTAGTTGGCAAGCTTCTCCACCTCGCTGGCCGCTCTGTAGACGTCTGTCCCGATGAGGTCGACGAGGGTGCTGGCCGCGTCGTCGGATATGGTCGCCCCAAACCGCTTGGCCCGACGCTTGAGCCATGGGGGGAACTGCCGGCCCTTCGGCGCCGCTAGAGTGAACGTCCGGCTCTGCCCGGAGACCTGGCCACACCACTTCTTCCGCCCGTCCAGTTTGGCCGCCGTCATCACGAGCACGGTGTCGCCCAGAGGGCGCGCGGCAAGGTCGGCCAGCGTGCTGCCGACGCTCTCCTGAGCGTCCTCCAGCCCGCGAACCACTACGACGCGGGCGCTGGCGAATGTCGGGTACGATCTCACGGCAGACGCTATGTCGTCGGCAGAGCACTCTCGGTCGTCAGCGTGGAACACGTCGCTATTGAACGTTCGTGTCGTCTCATCGGTCAACTTGTCTACGACAGCCGCCGTCACGGTCTCATGATCGAGCCCGTTGTCGCCCAGCAGGACATACGCTCCCGGCCCACCTTCGACGATGGCAGCAAGGACCTCCTCGGCCATCTGCGACTTTGCCGCCGCGCGGGATCTCGATCCGGCCCGCGCTCCACGCTTATTCATCCTTGGGTCCCACTTCGTCGAAGTCGGCGTCCTCAACGGGGTCGTGCCGCTCGTCCAGTTGGCGTGGTGGCGCCGCTTGCCGAACGCGCCGTCTGACGATCGCAGCTACGAGGGCCAGCACTGCCAGCAGTACCAGGAACCTCCACAAAAGCATGTCAGGCCTCTCCGGATAAGTACCTTCGAGCTATCGACCTTCGCACACGTGCCCCGCCCCATCCGGGCGACACGGAAACCAAGGCCGTTCGTAGAATGACCACGATGTCGCTGATGAATCCTCGGTGGTCGATGTACCGCCGATTCAGTTCCAACTTCTGCGGCAAGATCGTACCGATGTAGTAGCCCTCCGGGTCGTCCCTTCCGGCGAGTTCCTCATCTTCGTTCCGGTAGTAGAGCGTCGCTACGTCCGTTATGCCCGGCGTGCAATCGAGCACGCGCCGCTGATCGTCCGTGTAGTGCGCAACGTACCGTGGCACTTCCGGCCGCGGGCCGACCAACCGCATCTGCCCGATCAGCACATTCACAAGCTGAGCGATCTCGTCGAGCTTGTATCTGCGTAGCCACGCGCCGACCGGCGTGATGCGGCTGTCGCCCGCCACCGTAACCTGGCGTCGGCCAGGCTCGTCGTCGGCAACCTGCATCGTGCGGAACTTCACCAGGCGGAAGAGCCGTCCGCCCTTGCCCACGCGGGTCTGTAGGAACAGCACGGGCCCCGGCGAGGTCAGCCCCACCGCGGCCGCGACGGTCACCAGGAACGGCGAAAGCATTAGAAGCCCGATGAGCGCCACAAACCGGTCAAACAAAGCCCTGCCCCGATAGTCCCGACTACGCCATTGATTCGTTGGCAACGTAAAGAACCGACTCGCAGATCCGGTCCACTTCGGACGGGGTCAGCGCCGGGTAGAGCGGAAGGGATATCTCGGCCTCATAGTAAGCCTCGGCGCGTGGAAACTGCCCCGACCGGTATCCGTACCGCTCCTGGAAATATGGCTGCAAGTGGAGCGGTATGAAATGGACGCTCGCGGATACGCCCAGCCTGCCCAGCCTTTCGATGAACTCGCGGCGGTCGATCGACAGCACCCCCGGCCTCAGGCGCAGCGGGTATAGGTGCCACGCCGAAGTCGCCCCCACGGGCTCGACCGGCGTCAGCAGCGCCGGGTTGCTCGCGAGCGCCTCTGTCATGGTCCGGGCGTAGGCCCGCCGGCGCTCGAGCCACAGGTCGAGCTTCCGCATCTGGCTGAGCCCGAGAGCGGCAGCCACGTCGGTCATGTTATACTTGTAGCCCTGCGCATGGACCTCGTAGTACCACGATCCGTTCGTCTCATACCGCTGCCATGCGTCCTTGCTCAGGCCGTGTAGCGACAGCATTCTGGCCTGGTCGGCAAGCGCCTCGTCGTCCGTCACGAGCATTCCGCCTTCAGCCGTGGTGATGTTCTTCGTGGGGTAGAAGCTGAAAGCCCCCGCGGTGCCCCATGCCCCCGCATGCCTTCCTTCGTAGACGGTCTCGATGGCGTGGGCCGCGTCTTCCACAACCCACAGGGCGTGCTTCTGCGCGATATCCGCTATGCGATCCATCTTCGCGGGGAATCCCGCGACGTGGATGGGCATAATGCCGCGTGTGCGGGGGGTAATCGCCGCGGCTATGGCATCGGGATCGATGTTCGCGTCGTCTTCTCGGACGTCGACGAACACCGGCTTCGCGCCGGTGTACATGATAATCTCACTCGTCGCGACGAACGTGTACGGGCTGGTGACGACCTCGTCGCCGGCGTCTAGGCCGAGCGAGGCCACCGCCATGTGCATCGCAGCGGTGCATGAGTTGACAGCCACGGCGTGGCGAGAGCCGACGAGGTTTGAGAACTCGGTCTCGAACTCGCGCGTCCGGGGGCCCGTAGTGACCCACCCGGACCGCAACGCCTCGACGACCGAAGCAACGTCGTCGTCATCGATCAGCGGCCGATGGAAAGGGATATCGCTACGTTCCGCCAACAGCGTTGCCTCCCTGACCCTCATCCGCCGGCTGCGGGCCCGCCGCAGGCGGGATGTCCGGCACTGGGGTGCCGGACCGACCCCATTGCCCGGCGAATCTCACCAGGCCCGCGAGGAACCCCAGACCGTAGCTGACGTGAAGGGCGAGGAACGTCGCGGGCAGGAGCCAGTTTACGGCCCGTTCACGCTTTCGCATCTCGGCGAGGCACGCAACTCCGGCGCAGAACGCCCACGCGACGATGGTCGCGGAGCAGACGACTCTCGCGCTCTGGCTGTAGCTCCACCCGGCGGCGCCCGCGAGAACGGCCAGCACGAACAGCCCTGGTGCGAGATGGCTTGCGCGCATCTGACCGAAGTGCTTCTGCATCACACGCACTTTCCAGAAGCCATAGCGGAAATACTGCCTCACGAGCGTCCGGAGGCCTGTTCGGGGGTAGTACCACGACATGAGTTCCGGGCACAGTACGATCTTCCCGCCCGCGCCCCGCAATCTGAAGTTCATCTCGTCATCTTCGTTGCACTTAGCGGCTTCGTCGTAGCCTCCGATGTGATCGAGCACCCATTTGGGGTACACGCCCAGATAGACTGTGTCGGTCTCCTGTTCGGCCGTCGCGTAGTGGAACACGAACGAACCCACCCCGAAGCGAGAGCACGTCGCGACTGAGACCGCCTCCGAGAACCTGTTCGTCGAGACGGGCCGCATCAGCCCTCCCACGTTGTGTGCACCTGTGCGAGCGAGCGCTTCGACCGCCTTCGATACGTAGTCGGGCGCTATGACGGTGTGCCCGTCGACGCGCACGATGATCTCGCCCCTCGACTCCCGTATACCTATGTTCATCGCGTTTGCCGTCGCGCGGGCGGGATTGTCCAGGATCCGGACATCTATGGCACTGCTGGCTCTGGCGTCGATCTTGGCTCGCGTATCGTCAGTGGATTCGCCATCCACGAGTAGCACTTCCATCGAGTCGGCCGGATAGTCCTGCTTCAGCACCGCGCCCAGCGTGCGCTCGATCGACAGACCCTCGTTGCGGATTGGCATCACGACGCTCACCATCGGGCGGCTGTCGCTCCGGCTGTTGCCCAGCTCCTGTCTTCCGGCCGCGCCCGGCAACTCTCCAATTGCGCTCATTCGCCTGCCCCTCCTTGGGCGGCAATTTCCCCCCGAGCATGCCGCAGTCTGCCGGGAGCCTGCTCCCCTGTATCCCTGCCTCGGCCGGTCACGATCCAGCCCTGCCTGAACGTTTCCATCACGCTAACCAAGCCATCTTCGTCACTGATCGGCGGCCGACGGAAAGGAGCGGCGTCATCACTGGCCGTCATCTCTGGCTCCATCGGGGCTATCCGGTGCGTCCGCCCCGTCTCGCGCCCATGGCGCGGGATCCTCGGGCAGCGGCGTCGGCTCATCCCGCATTCGGCCCCAACCTCGGGCGTGCCGGAACACGCCGAGCAGGAAGCCCGTACCGTAGCCGAAATGCATCGAGAAATATGCTGCGGGAAGCAGCGTGGCGACGCTCGGGCCCACCTTCCGCACAAGCGAGATCGCTGAGGCAATCGCTCCGCACCCGTATGCGGCGATCCCTGCCAGCCATAGCATCGATAGCGCCGGGAACGCCGCGGAGAGCAACCCGCCGCCTATCACGGCCGCAGCGAATGCCGCCGGGGCAAGGTGACCGACTCTGACCTGCGCCGGATGTTTCTGATAGCAGCGCACCTTCCACCAGCCGTATTGGAAGTATTGCTTCGCGAGCTTCCACATCGTGGAGCGCGGCGTATAGCTCGAACGGATGCGCGGGATCAGCCATATCCGCCCGCCGGCCTTGAGTAATCGGTAGTCGAGCTCGTCGTCCTGATTTCGCACGAACTCCGGGTCGTACATGCCGATATGTTCCAGCACCCACTTCGGATACACACCCAGGTACACGAGGTCCGTTTGCCGCTCCTCCTCAAGGTAGTGCTGTACACTGCTCCCCACACCGAACGGAGACGACGTGGCCGCGGCCACGGCTCTGGACACGCGGCCCTGCTCGGGAACCGCTCTTTGCAGCCCACCGACGCAATGCGCTCCCGTTCGGGTCAGGCCCAGCACCGATTCGCGCACGTAGTCCGGTTCGACGACAGTGTGGCCATCCACCCGGACCACGATCGATCCGGCTGACGCTCGAATCCCGATGTTCATGGCGGTGGGGACTATCCTGCCGGGGTTGTCGAACAGCGATATCGTCACTGGAGCATCCACGGACAGCGCGCCGACGCGGTCGCACGTGTCGTCGTCCGACAGTCCGTCGACAACGACGATCTCCATGCTGTCGCGCGGATAGTCCTGACCCACTACGGCGCCGAGCGACTGATCGATGAAGGACCCCTCGTTCCGGATGGGCATCACAACCGACACGAACGGCCATGCGCCGTCAGGCAGTGGTCCTCGGCCGGGCTGTGAATCGGTCGACCCCATCACGATCCTTTCTATCTTCCGTGGAAAGCCAGGCGCGCGCCGTCATCGGCGCATGAGTGGCTGGGAGCGCCATGGGTTCGGGTCATTTGTAGTAGACCGCCACGTAGTCCATGCCGGCGCCGGGCAGTTTCGTTACCTCGTGCCGCTCGAATCCGGCAGCATCTCCCAACGACTCGATCTGCAGCCGGTCGTAGAACCACAGCGGGCACTTCTTGATCGCGTACCGAACCTTCCTGATTGGCGTGCGGATGAAATGCTTGCTCGGGAAACTCACCAGGACGGAGTGGTTCGCGAACTGTCCCAGGCGCTTCAAGAACGACGCCGGGTCCTCTATGTAGTCCAGCACGCCCATCGCCATCGCGACGTCGAACTTCTCATCGGTCCGGAAGTCATCGAATTCGGAGCACACGAAGTCGAAGCTGCGGCCTTCGACGCTTGCCGTGTACTGCTTCGCAAGGGCTATCATGTTGGGGCTGAAATCTACGCCGACGGCCCTTTCGATGCCCGCATCGGCCATGGCGACCTCGTACCGACCGGACCCGCATCCGACGTCGAGCACAGACTTCACGTTGTGCTTCCTGAAGTGTTCCATCGTCATCAGGAACCGCTCGTAGATATCGCTCCGGAAGCTCTTGTTGACGAGACGCATCAGCGGGTTCATGCGCTCTTCTGAATAGAGCGAATCGAACAGACCTGCCGAGCGTGTGAAGTAATCCTTTACGAGCGGCGGATTGGCCATAATCATCTATCCTCCAGATCGATCGCGTTTCTAACCACTTCTATCGCAGGCGCGAACCTGCCACCGGCGAGCAGTTTCCGCAACCTCGTGTGCCCGTTCTTGCTGCGGAAATAGTGCCTGAACCGTCTTGATGCCGACAATCCGGGGGTCGTCGGGATCTCCGGGCCGATCTCGTACGGGTGGACGTACAACATGCACGGCTGGTTTCGCGCGTTGGTCTGACGCATCAATCGGCGCGTCAGAAACAGGGGGTACAGCCGGAAATAACCCCCGCCTCCGAAGGGTACCGACATGCCGAGCACGTTGCCGACGGACATCGGGAACTCCACGAGGCCGTTCGACATCCTGTGTATCGCGTGGTCCGCGTCGTCGATGCCGTATACGTCGTGGTACCC
>CAZSJP010000133.1:0-8887 GCA_964606675.1 uncultured bacterium | reverse complement strand
CACGGAGACGGTGTTCCATTACGGCGACAGCCTGAGCTCCCGGCAGGCGAACTTTGATGGCAACTATCCCTATGGCGGTGCTTCGAAGGGGACATACCTGAAAACGACCACATCGGTGGGTTCGTACCGTCCCAACGCCTTCGGGTTGTACGACATGCACGGGAACGTGTGGGAGTGGTGCCATGACTGGAAGGGGAATTACTCGGGCGGAACACACACGGATCCGCAGGGGCCATCGTCGGGATCGAGCCGGGTCCTGCGGGGCGGCTCCTGGAACGGCCTCGCTAGCCTCTGCCGGTCCGCCGTCCGCCTCAGCGACACGCCCGGTCGCGGGAACGACGGCCGCGGGTTTCGTATTGTATTTCCGTCCTCCGAGGATTAAATTTACCCTTATCTTTTTTACAAAAAAGCCGGCGAATCCGCACCAGGCCTCTCACCGGCCGGAGGGTAAGCCGGAGGCTGCCTGAGACGTTGGCCCGCGGCCATCCGTGCGCGCCAGCGCACCGGCCGCGCGTAAATGTATCCATTCACACCTTGACTCGCGATAAAGGATATCTTATCATCAGGGCTCGGTAATATTTGCCGGCCCACCGGCAACCGGCCCGGAGGAGATAAAATATGGACATCAAGCAAGACCACATGACCGATTTCCCCGTGTTCACCAGGGTGTACGATCTGGCCATGTGGGTGCTCGACCGAAGCGAGAAGTTCCCGAAATCAACCAGGTTCACCTTCGGCCAGCGAATCGACAACCTGGTCCTGGACGTGCTGGAGGCGGTGGTGGCGGCCCGGTACACCCGGAAGCGCGGACCCATCGTCCGCGAAGCGAACCTCAAGCTCACGCGCCTGCGCATCCTGCTCAGGATGGCGTCCAACCGGCGCTACCTGAGCAGGCGGCAGTACTTCTTCGCACTGGAGAAGATCGACGAAGCGGGGCAGATGCTCGGCGGGTGGATCAAGGGCGGTGGCGGCGGAGAGCTCGCGAATTGATGGTAAAGTCCCGCACCGACCTCTATTCCCGTCTCTGCTCCTGGGAGAACCTCATCCTGGCGGCCCGCAAGGCCATGCGCCGCAAGCGTTCCAAGCCCTACGTGGACACCTTCTGGCTCAACCTGGAGCCGGAACTGGCCGGGATAAGGCGCGAGCTGCTTGACAAGAGCTACCTGCCCGGCCGGTACCGCCACCATTGGGTCCACGAGCCGAAGCGTCGGTTCATCAGCGCCGCTCCCTTCCGCGACCGGGTGGTGCACCACGCCTTGTGTAACCTGATCGAACCGGTTTTCGAGCGTGGGTTCATCGCCGACTCCTATTCCTGCCGGGTGGGCAAGGGCACGCACGAGGCGCTCAGGCGATGCAGTGACTTTCTCGGGCGATTCAGATACTTCATGAAGGTCGACGTGCGGGAGTACTTCGATTCCATCGACCACGGCATCCTGATGGGGATGATAGCCCGCCGGATCAGGTGCCGACCGACCCTGCGGCTGGTGAGGAAGATCATGGATAGCCACGAGACGGTCCGGGACCACTCGGGTTTTTTTCCCGGCGACACGCTCTTCACCCCCTACGAGCGCAGGCGTGGCTTGCCCATAGGCAACCTGACCTCCCAGCTGTTCGCCAACCTCTACTTGGACGGCTTCGACCACTTCGTGAAGGAGCGGCTGCGGGTGAAGGGCTACATCCGATATACCGACGACATGGTGCTGTTCTCCAACAGCAAGAAGGAGCTGTGGCGCTGGCGTGACCGGATGGCGGAGTACCTGGAATCGCTGCGGCTCAGGTTCAACAGCCGCAAGACCCAGGTGGCGCCGGTTAAAGAAGGCGTTGAATTCCTGGGATTCAGGCTGTATCCAGGGCGTTCCAAAATACTACCGGAGTCCATCGGGCGTTTCCGGCGCCGGATGAAGCGGCTGTGGCGCATGGAATTCGTCGGCGCCGTCGATGCTGAGCGGGTGTCCAGGTCGGTTCTTGGCTGGGCGGCCCACGCTGCTCACGGCCACACCTGCCGGCTGCGCCAGGCGCTGTACAACGAGTTTTCTGAAAGGAGTGGGGCAGACCAGTTACTGAGGCCGGGTCCTGCGGGGCGGCTCCTGGAACAACAACGCTAACAACTGCCGGTCCGCCAACCGCAACAACAACACGCCCGATAACAGGAACAACAACAACGGGTTTCGTATTGTATTTCCGTCCTCCGAGCATTATCACCCCGGTAGCTGGGACGCGAGACTCGGGCGATTCACGGACCGCCCGGCGGTGCGTATAGTGATAATCCATGGTCTGCTCCCGTGCCGGCTGGAACGGCTGTTTCCAGTCCGGACGAACAGTGAAGCAGGCAGGAAGCGGCCGGTAGGCCCTGTGCGACGCTATTCTCAGGTCTGTATTTGACGAGTCACGGCGCAACGCCAGCCGAGGGCCGCTTTCCGCTGTTGCCAATGTTTGCCAAATACTTACTAGCGGGCTATAATGGGTCGCGCATATAAACGATTTATCATATTGAAGGCAATAGCAGTGATGCAGAGAAAAGCAGGTGGTTTCTGATGAACCGGTGCGCCAGGTGCAGCCGGGAGCTCGAAGCGGATTCACGCTTCTGTCCCGCCTGCGGTACGGTAGTTGGCAGCGGTACCGACCAGCCTTCCCTTGCTTCGGAGAAGACCAGCTTCGGCGAGGAGAAGGCCGGGATCGACGACTTGATCGGCGAGACCGTCTTCGGTTACGAGATCGTCGAGATGGTCGGCGCCGGCGGGATGGGCGTGGTCTACAGGGCGGTCCACCCGAAAATCGGCAAGACCGTGGCCATCAAGTTTCTGCCGCCCGCTTTTTCGCAAAGCCCCCAGTTCGTGGCCCGCTTCGAGCGAGAGGCGGTGGCCATGGTGCAGTTGTCGCATCCGAACATCGTCGCCATCGAGAACATGGGGACCCACCAGGGGCAGCATTTCCTGATCATGGAGTATGTTCCCGGGAGCACGGTGACTGAGATGCTGGAGGCCGACCGCGAAGCGGGCGGCGGAGGCCGGCTCGGGTGGGGAGAGGCCGTTGGTATCGGTGAGCAGGTGCTCAGGGCCCTGCAGGCGGCGCACGGGCAGGGGATGCTACACCGCGACATCAAGCCGGGCAATATCCTGGCGGCCGATGACGGGACGGTCCGGGTGGCCGATTTCGGGTTGGTGAAGGTCATGGGAATCGGCGGAGATGTATCCATCGACGAGGCTCGAAGCCGCCTGAGCATCTCGGCGGTGTCCGACGCTCGCGGGGCGGGAATCGGGCTCACGGCCTTGGGCTCTCCCGTCGGCACCTTCGATTACATGTCACCGGAGCAGTACCGGGGCGAGCGGGACCTGGACGAGCACACCGACATCTACTCCTTCGGGATGACGCTCTACAAGATGCTCACGGGCCGTATCGCCCGGGGCCGGGCCAAGGAGCCGAGCCGGCTCTATCCGGAGATCCCCACCGCCCTCGACGACATCTGTTTCAAGTGTCTGGAGGAGGAGCCCGAGGATCGGTACCGGAACGCAGGCGAGGTACTGGCGGTGCTCAGTAGCGTGGCTGCAACCACTGCCGCCGCCGAACGTGTCAAAATCGAGGAAGAGAAGCTCGCTGAAGCAGCGCGCAAGAAGCAGCAAGCAGCAGAGGAGGAACTGCGCCGGCAGGAAGAAGCCCGGCGCCGGGCCGAGGAGCAACGGCTTCGCGAGGAAGCGGCCCGCAAGGCCGAGCAGGAACAGAAACGCCATAATGAGAATCGGCTCCGCGAGGAAGAAGCTCGTAAGGCCAGAGAAGAGAAAGCCTGGCGGGAGAGGGATAAAGGCGGGAGTGCTTTCAAGTGGGTGGCGGCACTGCTGGTGGTGTCCATACTGGTCAGTGGCGGCTACTATGTCTATCATCAGGAGAAAGAAAAACGCGAGGCTGCGGAGCAAGCCAGGATACGGGCGGAACAAGCGGTCCGTGACGAAGCGGCCCGGGCCGCTGAGGCGGAGAGACTGCGAATTGAGGCGGAACGGAAAGCGGCCGCAGAAAAGAAGCGTCGTAATGAAGAAGCGCAGCGTCAAGCTCTCGCCGCACAGAAAGCCGAATCGGATCGGAAGAAGAAAGAAGCTGCCCGGAGGGCCGAGGAGGATCGTCGTCGTGAAGCGGCCGCCCGGGCGCCGATTGTCGGGCAGGAAAAAACCGTCAACCTGGGCGGCGGGGTGAAACTGACTCTGGTGTGGATACCGCCGGGTGAGTTCATGATGGGAAGCCCCGGCTCGGAGGCCAACCGCGGCAGCGACGAGGGCCCCCGTCACCGGGTGAAGATCACCAGGGGCTTCTGGATGGGTCGCTACGAGGTAACGCAGGCTCAGTGGCAGGCGGTCATGGGGAGCAACCCGAGTAATTTCAAGGGTTCCGACAACCCGGTGGAGCGGGTCTCGTGGAACGACTGCCAGGAATTCATAAAAAAGCTTGCCCGGAAAACAGGACAACGGTTCCGTCTTCCCACGGAGGCGGAGTGGGAGTACGCCTGCCGGGCGGGCACTGAGACGGTGTTCCATTACGGCGACAGCCTGAGCTCCAGGCAGGCGAACTTTGATGGTGACTATCCCTATGGCGGTGCTTCGAAGGGGACATACCTGAAAAAGACCACATCGGTGGGATCGTACCGTCCCAACGCCTTCGGTCTTTACGACATGCACGGGAACGTGTGGGAGTGGTGCCAGGACTGGTACGGGAATAACTATTATCAGAGCAGCCCGGCCAGCAATCCGCAGGGTCCTTCGTCTGGATCGGGCCGGGTCCTGCGGGGCGGCTCCTGTTACCGCAACGCTTACGACTGCCGGTCCGCCCTCCGCCGCGGCACGCCCGATTACTGGTTCGACGTCGACGGGTTTCGTATTGTATTTCCGTCCTCCGAGGATTAAATTTACCCTTATCTTTTTTACAAAAAAGCCGGCGAATCCGCACCAGGCCTCTCACCGGCCGGAGGGTAAGCCGGAGGCTGCCTGAGACGTTGGCCCGCGGCCATCCGTGCGCGCCAGCGCACCGGCCGCGCGTAAATGTATCCATTCACACCTTGACTCGCGATAAAGGATATCTTATCATCAGGGCTCGGTAATATTTGCCGGCCCACCGGCAACCGGCCCGGAGGAGATAAAATATGGACATCAAGCAAGACCACATGACCGATTTCCCCGTGTTCACCAGGGTGTACGATCTGGCCATGTGGGTGCTCGACCGAAGCGAGAAGTTCCCGAAATCAACCAGGTTCACCTTCGGCCAGCGAATCGACAACCTGGTCCTGGACGTGCTGGAGGCGGTGGTGGCGGCCCGGTACACCCGGAAGCGCGGACCCATCGTCCGCGAAGCGAACCTCAAGCTCACGCGCCTGCGCATCCTGCTCAGGATGGCGTCCAACCGGCGCTACCTGAGCAGGCGGCAGTACTTCTTCGCACTGGAGAAGATCGACGAAGCGGGGCAGATGCTCGGCGGGTGGATCAAGGGCGGTGGCGGCGGAGAGCTCGCGAATTGATGGTAAAGTCCCGCACCGACCTCTATTCCCGTCTCTGCTCCTGGGAGAACCTCATCCTGGCGGCCCGCAAGGCCATGCGCCGCAAGCGTTCCAAGCCCTACGTGGACACCTTCTGGCTCAACCTGGAGCCGGAACTGGCCGGGATAAGGCGCGAGCTGCTTGACAAGAGCTACCTGCCCGGCCGGTACCGCCACCATTGGGTCCACGAGCCGAAGCGTCGGTTCATCAGCGCCGCTCCCTTCCGCGACCGGGTGGTGCACCACGCCTTGTGTAACCTGATCGAACCGGTTTTCGAGCGTGGGTTCATCGCCGACTCCTATTCCTGCCGGGTGGGCAAGGGCACGCACGAGGCGCTCAGGCGATGCAGTGACTTTCTCGGGCGATTCAGATACTTCATGAAGGTCGACGTGCGGGAGTACTTCGATTCCATCGACCACGGCATCCTGATGGGGATGATAGCCCGCCGGATCAGGTGCCGACCGACCCTGCGGCTGGTGAGGAAGATCATGGATAGCCACGAGACGGTCCGGGACCACTCGGGTTTTTTTCCCGGCGACACGCTCTTCACCCCCTACGAGCGCAGGCGTGGCTTGCCCATAGGCAACCTGACCTCCCAGCTGTTCGCCAACCTCTACTTGGACGGCTTCGACCACTTCGTGAAGGAGCGGCTGCGGGTGAAGGGCTACATCCGATATACCGACGACATGGTGCTGTTCTCCAACAGCAAGAAGGAGCTGTGGCGCTGGCGTGACCGGATGGCGGAGTACCTGGAATCGCTGCGGCTCAGGTTCAACAGCCGCAAGACCCAGGTGGCGCCGGTTAAAGAAGGCGTTGAATTCCTGGGATTCAGGCTGTATCCAGGGCGTTCCAAAATACTACCGGAGTCCATCGGGCGTTTCCGGCGCCGGATGAAGCGGCTGTGGCGCATGGAATTCGTCGGCGCCGTCGATGCTGAGCGGGTGTCCAGGTCGGTTCTTGGCTGGGCGGCCCACGCTGCTCACGGCCACACCTGCCGGCTGCGCCAGGCGCTGTACAACGAGTTTTCTGAAAGGAGTGGGGCAGACCAGTTACTGAGGCCGGGTCCTGCGGGGCGGCTCCTGGAACAACAACGCTAACAACTGCCGGTCCGCCAACCGCAACAACAACACGCCCGATAACAGGAACAACAACAACGGGTTTCGTATTGTATTTCCGTCCTCCGAGCATTATCACCCCGGTAGCTGGGACGCGAGACTCGGGCGATTCACGGACCGCCCGGCGGTGCGTATAGTGATAATCCATGGTCTGCTCCCGTGCCGGCTGGAACGGCTGTTTCCAGTCCGGACGAACAGTGAAGCAGGCAGGAAGCGGCCGGTAGGCCCTGTGCGACGCTATTCTCAGGTCTGTATTTGACGAGTCACGGCGCAACGCCAGCCGAGGGCCGCTTTCCGCTGTTGCCAATGTTTGCCAAATACTTACTAGCGGGCTATAATGGGTCGCGCATATAAACGATTTATCATATTGAAGGCAATAGCAGTGATGCAGAGAAAAGCAGGTGGTTTCTGATGAACCGGTGCGCCAGGTGCAGCCGGGAGCTCGAAGCGGATTCACGCTTCTGTCCCGCCTGCGGTACGGTAGTTGGCAGCGGTACCGACCAGCCTTCCCTTGCTTCGGAGAAGACCAGCTTCGGCGAGGAGAAGGCCGGGATCGACGACTTGATCGGCGAGACCGTCTTCGGTTACGAGATCGTCGAGATGGTCGGCGCCGGCGGGATGGGCGTGGTCTACAGGGCGGTCCACCCGAAAATCGGCAAGACCGTGGCCATCAAGTTTCTGCCGCCCGCTTTTTCGCAAAGCCCCCAGTTCGTGGCCCGCTTCGAGCGAGAGGCGGTGGCCATGGTGCAGTTGTCGCATCCGAACATCGTCGCCATCGAGAACATGGGGACCCACCAGGGGCAGCATTTCCTGATCATGGAGTATGTTCCCGGGAGCACGGTGACTGAGATGCTGGAGGCCGACCGCGAAGCGGGCGGCGGAGGCCGGCTCGGGTGGGGAGAGGCCGTTGGTATCGGTGAGCAGGTGCTCAGGGCCCTGCAGGCGGCGCACGGGCAGGGGATGCTACACCGCGACATCAAGCCGGGCAATATCCTGGCGGCCGATGACGGGACGGTCCGGGTGGCCGATTTCGGGTTGGTGAAGGTCATGGGAATCGGCGGAGATGTATCCATCGACGAGGCTCGAAGCCGCCTGAGCATCTCGGCGGTGTCCGACGCTCGCGGGGCGGGAATCGGGCTCACGGCCTTGGGCTCTCCCGTCGGCACCTTCGATTACATGTCACCGGAGCAGTACCGGGGCGAGCGGGACCTGGACGAGCACACCGACATCTACTCCTTCGGGATGACGCTCTACAAGATGCTCACGGGCCGTATCGCCCGGGGCCGGGCCAAGGAGCCGAGCCGGCTCTATCCGGAGATCCCCACCGCCCTCGACGACATCTGTTTCAAGTGTCTGGAGGAGGAGCCCGAGGATCGGTACCGGAACGCAGGCGAGGTACTGGCGGTGCTCAGTAGCGTGGCTGCAACCACTGCCGCCGCCGAACGTGTCAAAATCGAGGAAGAGAAGCTCGCTGAAGCAGCGCGCAAGAAGCAGCAAGCAGCAGAGGAGGAACTGCGCCGGCAGGAAGAAGCCCGGCGCCGGGCCGAGGAGCAACGGCTTCGCGAGGAAGCGGCCCGCAAGGCCGAGCAGGAACAGAAACGCCATAATGAGAATCGGCTCCGCGAGGAAGAAGCTCGTAAGGCCAGAGAAGAGAAAGCCTGGCGGGAGAGGGATAAAGGCGGGAGTGCTTTCAAGTGGGTGGCGGCACTGCTGGTGGTGTCCATACTGGTCAGTGGCGGCTACTATGTCTATCATCAGGAGAAAGAAAAACGCGAGGCTGCGGAGCAAGCCAGGATACGGGCGGAACAAGCGGTCCGTGACGAAGCGGCCCGGGCCGCTGAGGCGGAGAGACTGCGAATTGAGGCGGAACGGAAAGCGGCCGCAGAAAAGAAGCGTCGTAATGAAGAAGCGCAGCGTCAAGCTCTCGCCGCACAGAAAGCCGAATCGGATCGGAAGAAGAAAGAAGCTGCCCGGAGGGCCGAGGAGGATCGTCGTCGTGAAGCGGCCGCCCGGGCGCCGATTGTCGGGCAGGAAAAAACCGTCAACCTGGGCGGCGGGGTGAAACTGACTCTGGTGTGGATACCGCCGGGTGAGTTCATGATGGGAAGCCCCGGCTCGGAGGCCAACCGCGGCAGCGACGAGGGCCCCCGTCACCGGGTGAAGATCACCAGGGGCTTCTGGATGGGTCGCTACGAGGTAACGCAGGCTCAGTGGCAGGCGGTCATGGGGAGCAACCCGAGTAATTTCAAGGGTTCCG
>CAZSJP010000132.1:7601-8908 GCA_964606675.1 uncultured bacterium | reverse complement strand
GAGTACGCCGGCGCTACGCATATGCCATGGGTCGGCGTGGAACACATCTGTTCGCGGCTTCAGCACGCATCGTGCATCGGACTCCACGGCGCCGTGGCACGCGTCGATCGTGCAGAGATCAGCACTTTCGGCACGCCCAACGAGTTCAACACAGTCGCTTACAGCCGCTTGGTGAACGACCCGGCATGCGATATAGCCGCGCTATGGGATGAATGGCTGGGCCGCACGTACCCGCCCCAAGCCGCCGGATCGATCCGACACGCGCTCGAGAAAACCAACGAGATCGCCCAGTCGGTCTTCTTCAATCGGGGCATCAAAGGTCCCTCCAGGCCCGGGCCCACTCTGGCAGAGGCCGAAGGCATCGAGTCGGCTGAGTTTTGGCGGGATTTCCACGGGCAGTGGGAACCTGAGATGGCCGTCGGAAGTCCTCCTCGATGGCCGTCAGAGCCGAGCGGCTGCTGAATCCCACCGAAGAAACCGTGATCTCCCTAGCCACCGAGAAGGACCGAGCGATCTCTCTCTGCGATCAGGCTCTCGCCGACCTGGAAGAGGCGAGCGAGCATGTGGACGAAACACAATACGATGCGCTCAAAGTGCGTTTCGAGCAGGCCAGGATGCTGGCTGTTGCCTGGCGGGCGTTGGTCGAGACCGTTCACGTCCATAGGCTCGCAGAGCGAACGCCGTCGGTCAGATACCGAAAATGGCTCGAGGAAGCTGGCGACAAGCTCGACCGTGTTGCCGACCAGATCGAGCAGGTGTACGGCAGGAACTTCCCACTGGCCCATCCGGAGCCGCTGAGGCGGCTGCGCAGCGCTGTCCGCAACATCCACAGCGACGAGGTTCTCTGGTCGATCCCTCTCGGTCTATACATCGCCGCATCGCCGGCCGTTGCCGATCTGACGGGAGATGGTGTGCCTGACGTAGTTGTGGCTTCATCTCATCGAGAGATAGCCGCGATTGCCGGCGACGGTCGTCGTCTCTGGACGTTCCGGACCGAAGGCGAACGATATGAGTACCCGCACCTCTCGTCGCCGATCGTGATCCAGAGTGCCGTTGCCGACGAAGTGCACGTGCTCGTGGGTGCATCGGACGGCCGCGTGTACAGCCTCGCGACCGACGGCTCCGTTCGATGGGAGTTTGCCACCGGCAATCGGATCGATGCCGCGCCGGCCCTGGCGGACATCGACAACGACGGCCGCACCGAGATCCTCGTCGGCTCGCTGGATGGTAAGCTCTACTGCTTCAACTTAGACCGTGAGAAGTGGTCCCTCGACCTGGGCGAAGCCATATTCGCGACGCCGGCGATT
>CAZSJP010000132.1:0-7591 GCA_964606675.1 uncultured bacterium | reverse complement strand
TACGCCTCTGAACGAGATCGTCGTGGCGACGTTGCATGGAACGGTTGCATGCGTGACCGCCAACGGCGAGATCCGGTGGGAGATCACCGTCGAGGAATCGTTCGTCCCTCCGCGGCCCTACCGTGGGGTCCCCGACGGCAGACATTATGCCCTGTCAGAAGGTGGCTCGCAGGCCGTGTACGCATCGCCGCTCGTCGCCGACCTGAACGGTGACGGATCGGTGGACATAGTCATCGCCTACGGCGATGGGCGGCTCATGGCGTACGATCATCAGGGCGAGGTCGGTTGGGAGGCAGTCTGCGCGGGCGCGATCTACTCCTCGCCCTCCGTGATCGGCCCCGGAAGCGCCGGGGCACGAGTCATAGTCGGCTCCGACGACTGCAACGTTCACGCCGTCGACATGACAGGTGCGACCGTCTGGCAGTTCGAAACCGGCGCCGCCGTTCGCTCGTCGCCGGTGGTCGTGCCGGAGCGAGTCGCGGGAACCGAATGCATCGTGATCGGATCGGACGACGGCTCCCTCCGTGTGTTGGACAGAGACGGACACGAGCTGGAGGTGTACACCACAGGCGGACCGATACTGGGAGCCCCTTGCATCGCGGACATCAACGACGACGGACTGGCAGAGATCGTCATCGGCTCGTACGACCATCGCGTCTACGCGTTCCGCACTGGATGGCAAGTGCCGCGAGGTCAGATCGTCGCCGGTACGTTCCGAGGTGGACCCCGGAGGCAGGGATCGTGAACCAAGGAAGGCAGTGTTCGGGCCGCTGGTCCTGCTCGCGAAGAGGACCCGCGATGCTCCATCTCCTCAGTCATGCCGGCCAACGCCGGAGGATCGCGCGGTTGCCCATGCCCTTCGCAGACGGATGGTGCTCTTGAGGGGCGGCTGACATCTCTGCATGTAGGCACGTATCCTCCATGCACCATGAGAGCGGCCTTCGACCGCAGGAGGGGTTGCGCGCTCGCATCCAGTCTACTACAGTTGGCTACCGCCCGTCAGTAGACATGGCAGTGGCGAACCGTTGCCGGTTCTGGCAAGCACCGACACCCCTGGCTGGGCTCTGTGGCCGATCGGTTGAAGCCGGAATCGGTATCGGGTGGGCCGGCCCCTGGCGCAATGCCGGACTAGGAGTACATATGCGATACGGAATCCAGTTGGCGAGAGATCTCGGGCGTGTTGCCGCGGTCGTCGCTCTGTGCTTGGCGTCGTTCGCGTCTGCAGGGACGACGGGGAAGCTATCGGGAGCTGTAACCGACGAGAGCGACGCTCCTCTTCCGGGCGCCGCGGTAACCGTTCGAGGCACGCGCCTTGGCGCGAGCACCGACGCCGATGGGCGCTACCTGATCCTCCAGGTTCCGCCTGGACAGCACACCCTCGATGCACACCTTATCGGATACGGCACCACCGCCGCGACGCGGGTGACGGTCAACGCCGACCGCACTACCGTCGTTGAAATGCGCCTGATCGAAGAGGTGATGGAAGTCGGTGCCGTCATCGTCGTCGCCAAGCGACCGGCGATCGAGGCCGACGTCACGTCGTCCCAGATCGTCGTGGACGCGGAGATGATCGCCCAGGCTCCGGTCAAGGAGATGCTCGACTACCTGAGCTACGAGCCCGGCGTGGCGGTGAATGCACAGAACAACCTCAATATTCGCGGAGGCTACGCTTCCGAGGTACGCTTCCAGGTGGATGGCCTCGATCGTGCCGATGCGCTAACCGGCAACGCGTACACGCAGCTCAATCAGGTCATGGTAGCTGAGGTCACGGTGCTGACCGGCGGCTTCAACGCGGAGTACGGCAACGTGCGTTCCGGCATGGTGAATGTCGTGACGAGGGATGGTACCGAACGGGGGTTCGGCCTGCCGTGGGCTGCCGGGGTATTCAGTTGGGCGCCCGCTCAGCAGAAGCACTTCGGACCCGGTGCGTACGACCGCGACCAGTACGACTATCGGCTCATGAGCAGCGCATCGCCGTTGGCGGATTCAGCGCTCACCGGCCCCATATATTGGCCCGACCTCTACGAGTCGACGCGCAGCGACTCCGGCATGCTGGCGATGCGCGAAGCCGACCCCGGTTTCGGAAAGGTGTTCGACGGATGGGCATCTCGCGCGAACAGCGCCAACAGCAAGGACCGTGGCAAGGGATCCTATGGCTCGAATGAGTGGACCGCGGAGCACGTACGCGACGCGTGGGAGTGGGAAGCCAACATGGATGAGCAGGTCTGGCAATACGGTCACAGGCCGGACCTGAATCTCGACCTTGCCGCTGGTTGGGCGCTACCGAACAAGCTTGGCGGGCTTATCGTCGGATACCGCTACGCGCGGGAGATGACGGCAATTCCCGCGCTGCTGCCGTACAACATCGACCGGTCGATGGAAGCGAAGCTGACTCTGACCCCCATCGACAATCTCAAAGTCACTTTCTCATACCTGTTCGGCGAAGGCGAAGGCACAGGCGGCGGCACTGCGGGTTCAGCCTCCGCCAACGCCGAGCTTGCGTCCTCGGGAGCCATCACCGGCTCGGTAGACCCCGTCCAACTGCGGGGCACCGGCCAGCTCATCGGGAGCGTGAACGCCGTCCAGACCGAGAACACAAAGTACAACTTGTCCTACAACGGCCCGCTGACCACCGACTTCACCACGTTCGGCTCGTCGCTGACCTACACACTGGCGTCCACGACGTTCATGACGGCGGCGGTCAGTTGGTCGGAGTCGAACTGGGACGTGAGTCGCGACCTACCGCGGGTGGACGTCAACGATTTCGAGGACGCCCGGTACGCCCCGACCAGCCACTGGGGCTACCAGACCTGGCTCAAGAACTCGTGGGATTGGTCGGACACGGTCGACGCAGTAACCGGCGTGAAGGACGGCATTGTCGACCTTCCAGGAAGCCTCGCCGACGCGACGACGCCCGGTCGTCGGATTCTCAAGGACCCGTTCGATCTGCTATACGGCGGCCCGTACAGGGAGGTGCCGACCGAGGGCAAATTCATCACGAGGGAGTTTGAGTGGGTGGAGGAGATCTCTCCGGGTGTCAATGACACCACGCGCGCACGCGTGGTATCGCCACAGGGCTGGATTCAGGAACCGTATAGAGACCTCAGCGGGGTCTATACCATCGCCGGTGGCGGCGACGCCGTGGTCTGGGGTGGCGGAAAGGGACTCGTCCTCCGCACCGACTTGACCCACGCAACGGAGGATCACACGCTCAAGGGCGGCATCGAGTACATCTCCGGCGATCTCGAGTACAACCAGGAAGTGGCGAAGCTGTACTCCGGGCTCAGGAACTCCAAGTACCGGCAGTATGGCGGCAACATGCCTCCGGCGCAGCCGTCGCTGATCGGGATCTACGTGCAGGACAAGTACGAGTCCGAGGGCATGATCGCCAACGTGGGCGTGCGAGCCGAACGCTATTTCGCAGGCCAGGAAGCGTACCTGTACGACGATCTGTTCAACACGACAGTGTTCTCACAGTCGAATGGTGCAGCGGTATTCGACCAGCTAGCAGGAGTGCAGGGGTGGAAGGACGAGTGGGGCACTCCGAGCCACTATGCTATGCTCGACCGGGGCCTAGTCCCGCCCACTCCCGCGGACGTGACTGGGGCGCTTCCGCGCGGTCCCGCGAAGACATATTGGCGGATCATGCCGAGGTTCGGCATCTCCCATCCGGTGAGCGACCACACGAAGTTCTTCTTCAACTACGGCGTCTTCTACTCCCAGCAGAAGTCCGCCATGCGCTACGGGACGCGGTCGTCGAACCGCCTCGTGGGGAAGATCGGCAGGTTCGAGAACCTGTACAACCCGAACCTCCGCCCAGCCAGCACGACGATGTACGAAGTCGGCGTCGAGCACCTCTTTCCGCTCGGCCTTGTGGCGGCTTTCCGCGGATACGCCAAGTACAACACCGACATTGTCAGCGTCGTTACGGTCGAGGGATCGGATATCGTTCGGTATGTCATCGTCCGAAACCCCAGCTACAGCGACGTTCGTGGCGCAGAAATCAAGATCGCACGGAGCGCCGGGCGCTTCCTGAATGGATGGCTCACGTACGAGAAGAACGCTACCAGGTCCGGCCAGGTGGGTTTCGAGAAGATCAGCAACGACCCGCTCAACGTGATCCCCTACCTGCCATTCACGAAAGGTGGGACTACGCAAGGGTCCTTCCGGGGCATGCTGCGGCTTGGCACTCCTTCCGACTGGGGTCCCGTTGCCGGTGGCTGGAGCGTCAGCGTGATCCAGTCGTATCGGTCGGGTGACGAGACCGTGTACAACTTCGATCAGGTGCCCGCGCGAGAGGTCCCGGAAGAGAACTACGTTCCGGTGGTGGACTTCTGGAACACGGACGTGAAGTTCGCCAAGAGCATCGCGCTGCCCGGTGGCCGGTCGATGTCGGCGTATCTGGACATCTCCAACGTCCTGAATACTAAGCGGCTCGACGGCAACTTCGTGAATGGCGACGAGTACGGGAGATACCTCATCGGACGCCGTCGCAGTGGTGACGACGTCAAGTACGGCGACGAGTCGACGTTCTATGTGTTCACCGAGCCGTACAAGGACGCCGCCGGCACTTGGAAGCCACCGATCAGCCCCCGCACCGACTGGTTGCATCATCTGAATCCACGGTACTTCCGTTTCGGCGTCCGTTTCAATCTGTAGTAGTGGAACAGCCTCCATCGCCATGACTTGGGGACGTCACCGATCACGAAAGAGCGGCCCGGGACCACAAGAACAGATTCTGGGCGTCTCGGCGGTTGGACCGAAACACCTGCTTCCGCTTCCGGCTCGTCTTCGTGATCCGCTGTCATCGCTCCCGACGGGAAGTGGGCCGGATCATGACGTTGGGGGTTCTGCGGCGTGCAGTGGAAGCAAAACGTGCGAATCGGCGCCCGCAGACACACACCGCCGAGCGGAGTCCCCGTGTGGGCCGACCGACGAGGCCGCGCCCGCGTCGCCGGCCCGAGTACGCGTCAGCCAGACGTGAGCTCGGCGATCAGTCGTGGTTCTCATCGTAGAACAGGCTAACGTCGCGTACGCCCTCGGCTTTGCGCAGCGCGGACACGAGCGCTCCGCTTCGGTCCTCGCCCCTGAGCAGAACGTAGAACGCCAGTTCGAGATCGTCGCCGTCGCCGTACGATTTCGTGCTGACAAGGTGGTACCGCTGACAATGCGTGTCGAGCGCCGCGAGGTGAGGAGGTGGCGCATCGTCGTCCGGTCGGTACGTGAGCTGAACCAGAAACTCGCGGCGCCGCCGCACGCGCAACTGGAAGGCCGAGACGGCGGTCATGGAGAGCCCGATGAAGACCGTGCTGATGAACGCGACCTTGAGCAGCCCGACGCCGGCAGCCATGCCGATCGCCAGGCTGAAGAATATGAAGACGATGTCCTGTGCGTCCTTCACCGCCGTACGGAATCGGATGATGGACATGGCGCCGACGAGGCCGAACGCTCGGGCGAGGTTGTTCCCGATCACCATTATCACCACGGCGGTGATCAGCGAGAGCGCCACGAGCGAGTTGACGAACGACCGCGAGTAGCTCGGCCGCCTGGTCGACCATCGGTAGAACCCCGCGATCAGCAAGCCGCAGACGAGCGCGACCGACAGGTTGCGCAGAAGCTCGCCCATCGTGAAGGATGTGGTCAGGACGCTCTGAAGTCCCAGATAGTCGTCCATGGTGTCCTCTATAGCTGAACCGCGCCGCGCGCTCGATGGCGGGGCGAGACGAGGCCGGAAGCCACGAAGGTTCTGTGCCGGGTGGCTCGCGCGGGCAGCTCGTGCGAATCCAGGCACACCGCGTACTTCGATACGCTCACTCGCTCCAATCCGAAGTCCTCCAGCAGCCCGCCGAACCACCACGGGGCCATCACGGCGAACTTCGCTTCCAGCACGACGTAGCCACGCAGCGTAGGCTTCGCTCCGCCGTCGTCGAACAGATCGGCGATGCGCGGGAACGCGACGCCCCGAAGGCCCCTATCGATTGTGACGCGTATCGGCGGCCCGTGCTTGCCATGGTACGCCTCGCGCTCGTACCGGGTCAGCACTACGGGTCGCATCGAGTAGCGGTACACGTGGTACAGGAATGCCCGGGCGTCCGATTCGGCTTCCGTGCCTTGGTTGCCGAAGTGGCGACTCGTGTCGCCCGTGGCGAGCAATTCGTCGACATCGCTAAACGGAAGCCCGGCCCTCGACTTGCTAACCGCATCGCCGTCCTTCCGCTTCACTTCGAGGAACGCGCGCGACCGGGCGTCCCGCTGGTTGTAGCCCCTGATGCGGGCCTTCCTGCGGCGCCGAATGCCGGATTCCTTCTCGTAGTAGCATGCCAGGCCGGAGTTGTCGAGGTAGATGCTGTGCACCGTGTAGTCCTCGGACGGACGCTCCGCGAACACGTCGGATCGTACGAACGGGCGGAGAGCATCGCGCAGATCGGCGAGGCGTTCCGTGGGAACCAGGTATTTGTGCTCGAATCGTGGCACCGATCTGTCCATTCGTGTCGGAACGGCCGTCGCGCCCGAGCGCCGCCGCTCTGTTACCGCAGCAGTACTCGCACAACGTACTCCGAAAGACGCACCTCGCCGCACTCGATCGATGAACGCACCAGCAACCCCGGAGCGATTCGTGCGGAGAGATCGCTCACCACCGCTCTGATCTCGAAGTACTGCCGGCCGTTCTGAGTCAGAGGCGCGCTGCCGACGTGTGCTACTCGCCCGGCGACGGTCTCGCCCGATTCACCCGGATGGATCTCGACTCGCTCCGCGTCGAGAACGGCCTGCCGGTCGCTCCAACGCGCAATCAGTGCAATGACGGTGGACGAGGTATCGTGAACAACTGCCAGCACGTCGGGCGTTTGCGCCAGGGCGATGCGCCCCGTCAGCGGAGATACGATTGCCGAATCTGCAAGGCGACGGTCCAGAACTGCCAGCTCGGCCCGTGCCGCGCCGATGCGCGCACGTCGCCAGTCGAGTTCCTGCTCCTTCGCGCCCGTCCGAATCGCTGTGAGTCGGGCCCTCGCCCGTCCGAGTCGTATCCGGTTCAGCGCCAGCAGATTCTCCGCCTCCTCGAGTTCCGATGCCGTGCTCAGCTCCCGTGCGACCAAGCCCCGAAGCCGCGCCACTTGGGCAAGCTGATAGTCGACTTGCCCCTGCGTTTGGCTGACCTTCAGATTCGCCTCTGCGATGGCCGCTTCCTTCCCGCCCGTCTCGTAGACCGCAAGAGACGCAAGATCGCTCGAAAGCTCTCCCCGCTGGCGTGCCCACTGGCGCTCGGTCTCGCTGGAACGGACCACGGCCACCGTATCGCCCGCCAGGACGACCGCACCCTCCGTCATGCCGGGCCGCAGCCCGACCTCGACCCTGTCGCCGCGTTCGAACACAGCGACTGTGATGCGGCGGATCGCTCCGGTCAGGTTGTCGCGATGGGTTGAGACCACTCTGCCGTCGGCGCCACGGGTCAGCACCCACTCTGCCCTCGGAAGCGCTCGCCCGCCTGCATCCACGGAGTATTGCACCTCCACGGGGAGGAACATTATCGCGGCAACGAGGACCAAGGTGCCGCCTACAACGATTCGGGCCGAGCGATACATAGCCGAGTGCG
>CAZSJP010000131.1:6469-8928 GCA_964606675.1 uncultured bacterium | reverse complement strand
TTTCTCGCACCGCACCAAGCACAGCCCGTACTACCTGAAATCGATTCGCCAGGCCGCGAACGACCGGACGGAGAGCCTGAACCTCACGTACAGGCTCGGCGAGTCCGCCAAGGTCGCTGCGTTCGGAATGGTTACGACGAGCAGTAGTGTCTCGGGCTGGCAAGGCGGATGGCCTGGCGGTGGTTCCTTTGACAAGTACGCCCTCTATCGTGGCAACCCGGTCGAGAATGACTTCCTCACCGCCGGCCTGACGTTCTCCCACGTTCTCTCGACCGAGACGCAGTACGAAGTGACGGTGGACTACCAGCAGAACGACTACCAACTGGGCATCTGGCCCTTGCGATATTCCCCCGGCTTCGAAACGGGCGTCAACCCGGAACTCTCACAGTACGCGACTCGCCCGACGGAGTTCCCCGAGTACAACTACGTAGATGGCTCCGGCGTGCCTATCGACAACTGGAAACGGCTCGGCTCGGATTACATCCGCGATTCTCTGGCTATGGCCCCGTACGGTCACCAGGGGCGCGGTGCCGTCTTCCAGGACGAGATCAGCCCCAAGACCGGGCTACAATACAACCTGGGCGCCGCGGGCACCAACACGGATTCATCGGGTTTCGAGAGCGTTAAGCTTAAGGCGTTCATCCGGAGCCAGGTCACCCCTCACCATCAGGTCCAGACCGGTTTCGAGGTCGTGTCGGACAAGATTACGCAGCGGATCATCGACGACGTCATCGGACAGCCCGCGGTGCAGTGGTACGAACAAGGCCCGTTCACGGCAAGCGCCTACGTGCAGGACAGGATGGAATACGAGGGCATGTTCCTCAACGCCGGCGTCCGGTTCGACTATCTCGATTCGCGAGCGAATGTCTACGACGCGGACGACCCATATTCGCGCGTGTGGTCGAAGGACATGGGGTGGCCATATTTCAACGATCATGATCTCTACAACTGGCTCGACACCAACCGGACGAACCTCGTCCTCCCGGACGGCAAGCACATGACCTCCTGGTACGAGATCCGGGAATCGAGGACGAGGAGCAAGTTCTCGCCTCGGCTCGCCATATCCCATCCGTTGAGCCAGGACAGCAAGGTGTATTTCAACTACGGCCATTTCTACACGGTGCCGATGATAAGCAACCTCTATACCTACCGCTACAATTCCAGCGGCACGGGCGTGAGCCCGACGGCGAACCCGGAACTCGATTTCCCGCGGACGATCATGTACGAGTTAGCTCTGGAACGCCAGTTCACGAACGGCCTGTATTCATGGATATTCGGCTGGAAGACCGAGCCTCAATATCTGCTCAAGATTGCCGGATACTATAAGGATGTCGTTCGAACCGTCGCGGGGATCAACTACATGCTCACGGCGACCGACGCTCGCACCACCTACGCAAACAAAGGTTACGAGCAGATACGCGGCTTCGAGATGCGTCTGCAGAAACGGGTGGGCAGGTTCTTCACCGGGTACTTCCAGGGCGAGATGTCACTCAGGGACTATGGTAACGTAGGCATGGCGACGGTGGACTCGCTTGAGAACGATTTCCTTGAGGTGCGGGAATCGCAGTATCAGGTCACGTCGCAGGTTGAGCCGTCCTGGAACTGGTTCGCCAACCTCCACACTCCGCACGGCTTCTCGCCATACGGCATTCCGGCCGCCGTGACGGAAGATTGGGCACTGCTGGTCAGCATGAGCTATTCGAAGGGCGGGCTTTCGATCTATAACCCGGGTGGCAATATCAAACCCGACCCACCGCCCAACGTGCGCAGTCGCGATTCGTGGGGATCGACCTTGACGATCCAGAAGACGTTCAATTTCGCGCGGGCCAATGCGACGGTCTCGCTGACGGTCTCGAACCTGCTGGGCCGCAAATCCGTGTGGAGCTACGGCATGGTGGGGACCGAGTATGCCGACTACCTTGCGTCCCTGCATTTCCCGATTGAAGATACACAACTGGAGACCTGGCGCGACGAGAACGGGAATCCGGGCAATGACCGGATTGGTGACTACCCGGATTACGCAGTGCTGCCAGACCACGACGCGTGGGGCATATACAGCAGCCCGCGGATGTACACTCTTGGACTGAATTTGTCATTCTAGGCATTGTTCAGGGCAGCCTGCGGCTTGTGCCGCCAGCAGGTGAGCAGTTCCCCTTCCTGGGGAGGGGGCGAGGCACAGGAAGGAGTACGGCGCAACAGAAGAGTGAGAACGAGAACGAATCTATCAAGGAGCGTCGGTGGCTCCAGAGGGGGCGGCTTGGCGCTAGCGAACAGACACCCGTATTCTGGCCGGCAGAGGCCGAGCCAGAGGGAGGTTGTTATGAAGGTCAGCAAAACGAAATTGCTTTCCTTAGCACTGTGCATCGCGCTGGTCATGCCCGTCGTCGTGAAGGCGGCAGTGGTGCCGACCGTTGGCGCGGGTTGGGGGCAGATCAACCGCATGCTCGACATCGCGAACT
>CAZSJP010000131.1:3388-6459 GCA_964606675.1 uncultured bacterium | reverse complement strand
GGATACGCCCTTACGTGGCCGGGCGCATGGGGCCTCAACAACAACGAAGAACGTCGAAGCCATGCGAACTACAAGGGCTTCGTGATCGGTGCGAAGAACATCCCCGAGCCGCAGTACGACAGCGTCGTCTGGCCATACATGGTCGGCCAGCGCGACGGCAGAAACGACGGAGAGAAAGGTGAGGCGATACTCACCGCCGAGCCGAATCCAACTGCGCTTGAGACCGACCCGACGACACAGTTCATCTTCAAGGGTCGTATGGATCGTCGCACGTTCCGGCAGGCATATCCGACCGTGACGGTGAACGGCGTGGTGTCGACGGACTACGAAGTCCACGATGCGACAAGCGTCCCCGGCATGACGGTTGAAATCGTCGGCGACGAGGCGGACGTAACGTATCAGGGCGACGTCATCGACGCGGCCCACGTGGCCGACCTTACTCTCGATACGCACTCCTGGTCGAGGATGGGCGTCTCGACGGTCCGTCGCGTCTACTCGTTTGTGGACCGAGACAACGACGACGTCTATTTCTGGCACTGGGCGATGATCAACGACGGCCTTTGGGGCCGCCTTGGCATCGACAAGGTCAGAGCCGACGGTGAGCCGCATCCGCTGGTTGAAGGCGTGATGCAGGGCTTCATGTTCCAGTGGGACCGGTCCTCGGTTGGCGCTCACGCCACGGCGAGCGCGGGCGAAGGTGCCAATGACACCATCTGGAACTACTACGGACACGACTACGACGGCGCCCAGACAGAAGACATGCGCCTCGTGTGGGTGCGTGATGGCGACCAGGATGACACCATCTACAATGCCACCCATGGCATGCAGGACGACTACGGCGATCCGGATCCGATCACCGGCGAACTCCTGACGGCCAGGGATGGCGGTCTCCAGTTCCTGCATTTCGACAAGTCGACGACGGATCGTAACGACGATCTGGCGCAGCCGCGTACGCTCGGTTGGGTCAACTACAGCACGCTGATCCAGACCGGTCCCGACGGCCATCAGGCGAAGTACCAGCAGATGCTGTATGGCCAGGAGAAGAGCGGTGAGTTCTACTATGGCGACTACAGCAACACCACTCTGCGTGGCGACCACCCGCTGGGCGGCTCCTGGATCAAGGCGAGCAACGATCCGGCGACGAGCGGCGACTGGTGGCCGGACAAGACGCTCGGTATCGACGTGGAAGTCACGGACTGCGAGCAGCAGAGCGGATACGGTCCCAACGACATGGGCGCGTATGACACGCTCAACATCATTGTGGCCGTTGGTGTCAATGGTCTCGACCCGCAGCTAGCGCAGCAGGTTGGTCGTGACTGGCTCGCCGGTACGCCTGGTCAGGCGAACGACGATGCGAAGAACGCGTACGTCTTCAGCTGCAAGGATTCGATCTTCAAGTCGATGCGTCAGGCCAAGGCTGTCTACGAGGCCAAGACGTTCGAAGGCGGTCGTTATGCAGCAAGCCGTGCGGAATTCGAAGAAGCCCTCGCCGCAGCCATGGACCAGGGTCTGATCTCCCTCTCGCCGCCCGCGCCGGCCACACTGACCGTCGCAGACGGGGCCGCGGTTGAAGTTTCGTGGACGCTCAACACCACCACTGGCTCCGCGATCACCGGATGGCGGCTGTATCGGGCACTCGCCAACTTCAAGGGCGATTCGGCCTGGACGATGCTGGGCGAGTTCGCGCCTGGCGTATTGTCCCACAGCGACGCTACGGCAGAGGTCGGGTTGTCATACTACTACTATCTGACAACTGTCGACGCCGACGGACACGAGTCGACGATGCATACCCGCACGTCGGCGCCCGCCACGGCCATCTTCTCGGCCGTCGGTGACGCCGCTCAGCCCGCAGCTTTCGGGCTCAGCCAGAACGCGCCGAACCCGTTCAACCCGAACACCACGATCCGCTACAGCATAGCGACAGCGGGCAATGTTCGGCTTGAGATCTACTCGACCACGGGCCAGTTGGTCCGCACCCTCGTCGATGGTTCCGTTGGCGTTGGCAGCCACGAAGTAGAGTGGAACGCCAAGGACACGCGCGGTGTCGACGTCGCCAGTGGCGCCTACATCTATCGTCTCCAGAGCGAAGGTGACGTGCAGGTCCGTAGGATGATGTTGGTCAGGTAGGGGTACCAGAGCATTAGCTGATCATCGCCTCCACGTCTATTGGAGGCGCGGAAGGAAGACCGGTGTGCGCGTCGTGTCAGACGCGGCGCGCACGCCCCGTCCCTCGACAGAGTTCCGCGTGCACGGCGCGGGCCCCAAACTCGTTGGGGCCATGCCGCCCGAAATGCGAAGGGCGTGCGCGTGAATAGGGTCGGCAAGTGATTGGGAGCTCTTTGTGGATTCTCAATGCATTCGAGTCAGGAGGACGACGAGATGAGAATCGCCAGCGTGCGCTGCTTTCTCGCGGTGCTGAGTGTGTGCTTGCTCGGGCCTGCGATTGGCAACGCAGCCGATTTCGCCGTGGCGGACTCTTCCGTTGTGCTGGTCGTGCCGAACCCCTGGTCGGCGTCGAAGCTCGCGCCGCACTGGGGCGAGCGACCGAGGAACCCACTTGAGGACGGCATCGACTACTCGCGCGTTACGTTCTTCCGTATACCCGTGAGATGTACGATACGGATCTACACCGTTGACGGCGACCTCGTCCAGACCATAGAACACCCGATAAGAGAGGGGGGGGCCCCGAGCAGACAGCGAAATTGGGATCTCATCACCCGAAGTTCGCAATCCGCGGTGAGTGGGATCTACATCTTCGTTGTCATGGAAAAAGACGAAGCCGGCAACTACACCGGCAAGCGCCAAATGGGAAAGTTCGTAATCATTCGCTAGGAGGAGAGGGAAATCTATGAGAAGCAAAGCCACGGCAGTACTTGTGCTGGCACTGGCGCTCTTGTTGCCTGTCTCTGTCCTCGCGGATCAGGACGACAAGCGCTACCACGAATACGACGAAGAGTTCGATAAGACCGGCCAGGCGGGGATGACCTTCCTGAAGATCGGCACCTTGGCCCGCGGAGCCGCCATGAGCGGGGCGCAGACGGCGCTGTCGATGGGAGCGTCAGGAGCGTTCT
>CAZSJP010000131.1:0-3378 GCA_964606675.1 uncultured bacterium | reverse complement strand
CAATCCGGCCGGCATGGGATATCTGCGCGACAAGCTCAACGTGGTCGTCAGCAGAGTCAACTGGTTTGCCGACATCGGCATCAACGCCGGTGCCGTCGCCTATCCGATACGCATCGGAGAAGGTGACCCGGTCGCCGTCGCGGCGTTCTCGTTCGTCGACATGGACTACGGCGACATATGGGGCACCATAGTCGACCGGAGCCAGCCCAGTACCTTCAGGCAGACGGGCAGGCTGGAGGCCGAGGAACTTGTGCTCGGGCTCAGCATGGCGAAGCAGTTCACCGACAAGTTCTCGCTTGGCGTGACGGCGAAATACGTTAACCAGACGCTCCCGTGGTTCGATACGAGCGGGAAGAACAATCTCGGTGGCATCGAGGCCCTGCACGACTCGGCATACCAGGACGCCACGGTTTCCGCGGCTGTGTGGGACGCAGGCACGATGTACAAGACCGGTTTCGGCAGTTCGATCATCAGCATGAGCATTCGCAACTTCGCGCGCACTCAGACATACGAGCGGGACGGCTTCCGTCCGCCGATCACATTCCACATCGGAGTGTCGATGGATGCGCTCGACCTTGCGCCCGAGCTTCAGGATGCGGGGCACCGCGTCGTAGTGGCGATCGACGGTATCCACCCGCCGGATCACCCCGAGAAGTTCTCGTTCGGCGGCGAGTATTCGTTCAGGGACATGCTTTTCCTGCGTGCCGGATACAAAGTGCTCCCGGATAGGCGCGATGGTGAGGAGAACACGCTCAGCTTCGGCGGCGGGTTCAACTACACGATGTCGGGCATAAACGGCGGATTCGACTACGCCTACGCAGACTACGGGGAAGCATTGGGCTCCGTCAACTTCATGACGCTGACGTTCGGCCTGCGATAGCGGACCAACGGACGCACCACGCATAATCGAACTCGCACGACGCGCCACGCGGCAGACCCAAGGCTGCGTGGCGCGTTGCGTCTGTACGGCCCTTGAGCCGCCGAGAGGCGCCGTGAGATGCACTCCCTCCGGCGTGGCGGTCGGTCACGGCAGTCTCGTTGTCTCGAAAGACGCCGGTCTCCCTTCAGGCCCGCCATGTCGATTCCGGCCGGCGTGCGGGCTGGTGGCGTCCCATCGCTCGACCTGTCTACGGCGCCAGGCGCGACGTAGACGCCGCAGAGCGCTACGATGCCGGGGCGTCAGTCGAGAGGGGATTGAGCGGAGGCCCGTCGCGCAGATGGCGCACGACAGCCTCGATGCGGGGGATCGGCGAGCGCCTCGGCGAAGGAGACGCCCGCAGATTCTGGGAACGAGTGGTGGCGACGCTACCTCACCAGCAGCATGCGCCGGACGAGGGACGAGGGCGCCCGATCGCGGTTCGTCGGGGTGACCGTGAGCCGGTACACGTAGACGCCGCTGGCAACTTCGCTCCGCTGGTCATCCCTCCCGTCCCACACAACCTCCCGCCGAGCGGCGGCGGTCGTCTCGGCAAGCAGAGACCGCACGAGGCGTCCGTGCAGGTCGTAGATTGCCAGATGCACGAAGCCATCGAACGGCACGGCAAACGATATGGACGTGTTCGGGTTGAATGGGTTTGGGCGGTTCTGAGCGAGAATAAGCTTCGTCACGGCCGCCGCCTTACGCGTGACGATCAGGCCCTCATTCAGCTCGCTATGCAGTATGCGCGGAGGATTGGGCAACCCGCCCTCTACGCGGAATAGAACGGGAGCGGTGCCGCTCTCTCGCACGAATGCGACGCTGAGCATGGCGCCGACCTGGTTCCCCGCCAGCATCCCGCCCGAAACGGATACAGGCGCGCCATCCGGCAGCGCAATCAGCATGTAACCGCCAAGAACTCCGGACGGATCGTCTATCGCAAGGTTCCACGCCGCACCATCGGCGAACCACGAGATGACCCGTGCGCCAACGGACGCCGCTTTGGGCAGCGAGCCACCCTCGACCGGGAAGACGTACTCCGGATCGACGACTTTCAGCGCCACGAGGGCCGCGTCGAGGTGCGAAACGGTCCCGTTGCCCGTCACGTCCGCCACTTCCCCGTCGATCTCCTTGATCCGCCCAACCTGGTATTGCAGGATCATCGACGCATCGAAGCTACTCAGCGATCCATCGAAGCTTACGTCTCCATACCGTGTCGGCATGATGCTCAGAAGCCCATCGTGGGTCTGCACGGGCAACTCGTTGACGTTCGTGGCCGGGAACGGAAGCCAGGTTAGAGCCACGTCCGTCTCACCAATCTCGTCGTCGAGCAGCATCTCCAGCTCAACGATCGGCTCGTCTTTCAGCGAGACGGGATCTGCGGACGCGAGCGACACTTTGATGGTGTCGCCTACCATGAACGCGTCGACGTACGACCCTCGCCGGCCCATGAAGGCATGCTTGGTCACCGCCAATCCCTCGACGACGTCCGCATCGGCGAGGAACTGTATGTCGGCTCCGAACGACCGATGAGCAGTGGCGCGAACCGCGATGCGGACGTGTTCACCGGGTGCCGCCGACACTGTCGGCAGCCACAAGGAGTTGGCCGTCGTCACAGGCCCGGCCGCCGCCGCACCCATGTCGGCTCGCGACCCATCGGCGTCAGGCGGGCTGTCCGGGTCGCCGGCGTCGATGCACGGTGATCCGAGTGCGAGCGAGTAGTCCCCGTTCGCAGGATCGACGAACAGCGGATCGGCGTCGATGTTGCCGATGCCGGGCCATCCGCCCCGAATGTCGGAGAATGTGGCGACGGTGGTTGCAGGCGTTGGCCTACGCGGGGTGTTGTCCCACATGATCGTGCTCGTGACGTACAGATACGCTCCCTCACCATACACGCCGCCGTGCCTGACTGTGGACACGTTTCCGGCGATTGTACAGCGATCGATGCTCACGACCGAACCCGTGTAGGCCGCGATGCCTCCCCCGAATGCGCCGCCCGATCTGTTGCCGACGATCAGGCAGGCATATAGGTCAGCCGTTGAGCTGTGCAGGCTCAGTCCTCCGCCGGATCCTCCGCCGTAGTTCGACGACACCCGGCAGTGCGACATGGTAACGTGCGCGCCATTGGCCATGTGCACCGCCCCGCCGCCGCTGTCGGCCTTGTTCCCGCCTATAACCGTGTGGGCGAGCCCCAAGCGCGTCCCCGCAGAAGCGGGCACATCGGGATAGCCCACGAGTATGGCCCCGGCGGCCATCCCGATACCAGTACGGACGTCGGCGTGTGAATCGCTGATCCTCGCGTAGTGTATCGTGCTCGAGTCGCCGTTGAAGAACCTCAGACTTGCCCATTCTGCGGCCCTTCCCTTGAGGAAACGTATGCTGTCGGTCTCAGTACCGACGGCGTGAAGCGACCCGTTGACGCGGAACTGCACGTCCGCGTCGAATAGCACGTCGACGCCGGG
>CAZSJP010000130.1:0-8958 GCA_964606675.1 uncultured bacterium | reverse complement strand
CCGCAGGCGCCTTTCTGGCCGCCTCCCTGCCTTCGCCGGCGTCCTGCGGCTTCGATGGTCTGACGAATCGGGACGATATCTGGCGGCTGTCAACCATCGCGATCGGGTACTCCCCGTCCGAGTCGAACTACCGGACGACAGCTCAGCGACGGTCGAACTCGTCGGCGGGCAGGCACATGTGTGGAGGCTGAGTCGGTAGGACGCAGAAACGCCGGATGCCCCGACGAACAACGGCCGTCGGGGCATCCGTGGTGATATGTGTCGCGCTCGGAAGTATCAGGACTCGTCTTCTTCCTGCTCCTTCTGCAGTTCTTCGACGATCTGCTTCGCGACGTCCGTCGGCACGTCCTCGTAATGCGAGAACTCGCGTTTGTAGAACCCGCGCCCGCCGGTCATCGACCTGAGGTCGGTGCTGTAGCGGTAGAGACTGCCAAGCGGAACATTCGCGCGGATCACCTGGAACGGTCCATTGGCATCCATGCCCTGGATCTTGCCGCGTCGACCGGATAGATCGCCCATCACGTCGCCCATGAACTCCTCGGGCACGGTGACCTCCAACTGGTGGATCGGCTCTAGCAGCACCGGACCGGCGTCCGCCATGGCAGCCTTGAACGCATTAAGCGCCGCCAACCTGAACGCGATCTCCGAACTGTCCACGTCGTGGTACTGACCGTCGAACACCGTGGCTTTCAGGTCGACCACGCTGAACCCGCCAACGGTGCCGCTGCCCATGGCCTCGACGACGCCCTTCTGCACTGCCGGGATGAACTTGCTCGGGATGACGCCTCCGACGATGGCGTTGATGAACTCGAACCCCTCGCCTCGCTGAGCCGGCTCGACCTTGACGGAAACGTCGCCGAACTGTCCACGGCCTCCGGACTGCTTCTTGTGGCGGTACCGGGCCTCGGAAGACTTCCGGATCGTCTCGCGATACGGAATCTTCGGTTTGATGATGTCGACTTCGACCTTGAAGCGTGCGGTCATCCGCTTCACTGTCACGCCGAGGTGTAGCTCGCCCTGCCCCGCGATGAACGTCTGGCCAAGCTCCGCATCCACCGAGTGGATGAAGGTCGGGTCCTCCTCGTGCATGCGGTGCAGCCCGGTGGCGATCTTGTCCTCATCGCCCTTCGACCGCGGCACGATGGCCGACTCGATGTTCGGCGCGGGCCAGTCGACCGGTTTGAGCACGACCTGGCGCGCCTCGTCGCAGAGGGTGTCGCCAGTGTGAGTTGCGCGCAGCTTGACCAGCGCGCCGATATCTCCGGCGTTGATATGACCGGCATCTTCCCTTTCGTGGCCAACTATGAAGAAGCTCGCGCCGCACCGCTCCGACGTGGACTGCGTCGTGTTCTCCAGCTCGACGTTGTGCGGAAGTGTGCCGCTATAGACGCGCACGAACGAGAGGTCGCCGACGTGTTCCTCCGATAGCGTCTTGAACACGAATGCGCAAACCGGCTCGTCGACGGTGGGCGCGATGCTCATAGTTGCATCGCTGTCGACGACGGCGCCCTCGATGTCTCCTGCGTCGGCCGGCGACGAGAGAAGGCTGTTGATGTAGCGCAGGAGATGATCGGTGCCGACGTTATGCTGCGCGTCGGCGCACAGGATGGGAATCAGCGTGCCACTGGCGACGGCTGCGCGGAGGCCCTTATCGAGGGTGTCGGCATCGAGTTCGCCGGCCTCGAAGTATGCCTCCATAAGTGTCTCGTCGGATTCGGCTACCGCCTCTACGAGTTGCTCGTGCAACTCTGCAACGGTGTCGACCATGTCGGCGGGAACGTCCGATGTCGTGCCCTTGCCTTTGCCGCCGGCCTCGTATGTGTAGAGCTTCTGGTCGATCACGTCCAGGATCTGGTTGAAGCCCTCGCCCTGATTCCCCGGGATCTGCAGCACCGTGGCGCCATTGCCCCATCGCTCCTTGGCTTGTTCCACCGTGCCGTCGAAGTCTGCATGCTCACGGCTGCACGCGTTGATCACCGCCATGCGGGGCATGCCGTAGTCGGCAGCATAGCTCCACATCAGCTCGGTGCCCACCTCGATCCCAGTCTGGGCGTTGAGCACGAACAGGGCGTTGTCAACCGCTCTGAGCGCTCCGACTGCTTCGCCGATGAAGTCGGTGTAGCCGGGGGTATCGATGATGTTGAGTTTCGCGTCGCCGTTTTCGACCTGTATCACCGTCGAGTGCAACGAGTATTGCGCATCGTGCTCTTCGGTCGTGTAGTCGCTGGCGGTGTTCTTGTCCTGTGTTGACCCCATCCGCGTCGTGATGCCGATCGTATATAGAATCGCTTCAGCCAATGTCGTCTTGCCAGCACCGCCGTGGCCGACCAGGGCCACGTTCCTGATCTCGCTCGCTGAATAGTCCTTCATGCGTTAGGCTCCCGCACAGTCTGCGCAGATTGAGAGTGACAACGTGGATGGTTTATCGACAGAAATGTAAGGACGGCACCCGACACGGTCAAAGGAGTCGGTGTGCTTCGCCGACCGAGACGATTCGCCCAGGGCCGCGCGCGGATTGCCCCACCCGGATCGCGCATCCACAATTGTAGCAAGCGGACCCAGACCGGAGAGATGCCGATGAAGGACAACGAGAATGCCATGCAGGCCGACGTCTTCCATCGCGCCGGGCATCGCAAGTGCACGACGCTGAACGGAACGTGGGAGTTTCGACGCGACCCGGACGACGAAGGATCGGCACTCGGCTGGCATCGCGGCGAAGGCGAGTTCAGGGACGTCGTCAGAGTGCCCGGAGCCCCGCAGGCGCAGGGCCTGGGCGAGCCCGACCGGAGGCAACGGACGTTCTTCATGGAACCGTTTTGGGCGCGCCGGACGTTCGACGCGCCGGCGTTGGGCCCCGCCGACCGCATGTGGCTGAAGACGGGCGGCATCCTGCCGGCAGCCGAGATCTACGTGAACGGCCAGACCGTCGGCTACACCAGAAGCTCCCGCACGCCGCAAAGGGTGGACGTCACGTCGGTCGTCAGAGCCGAATCTACGAACCTTGTCGCCATCGAAGTGTGCGACTTTCCCGACGTGAGGCTCGACGGCATCTGGGAATGGGGGGAAGGCGCGAGGAATTGGACCGGCATCTACGGCGAGGTGTCTTGGGAGATCACGGCGCGAGCGTGGCTCGCCGATGCGTACGCGCGCCCCTCGATCGTCGACGGCTCGCTCGCCGTGGACGTGGCGATTGCCGGGGCGCTCGAAGAAGCTGCCACCATCGACGTCCGAGTTCGCGATGGCGCCGATGTCATCGGAGCCACCTCCGCGTCAACGGGCGACGAGGCGACCGCGCAGACGAACGTCGCGCTCAGTGCCTTCACGCCATGGTCGCCCGATTCGCCACAATTGTACGACCTCGACGTCGCCCTCATCCCTCCCGGCGGCGGCGATCCGATCGATAGCGCCACGTTGCGAGTCGGTATGCGAAACATCGCAACGAAGGACGGCAAGGTTCTCCTTAACGGTAAGCCGGTGTATGTGCGCGGATACGGGGAGAACCAGTATTACCCCGACACGTTATGTCCGCCTTCGGACCCTCGATGGTATCTCGCACGGCTCAAGCGAGCGAGGGCGTTCGGGATGAACGCAGCGAAGGGGTGTGTCGAGGCGCTGCCCCCGGCGTATCTCGATGCCGCGGACGAGGCCGGCATGATGGTCATTCAGGAGATGCCGTTCGGCCTGTCCGATCTGCGCGCTCACCGGTACGCTATCGACGAGCCGTTCATGGATCTCTATCGGTCGGAGCTCGACGGATTGGTCCGCACGAGCCGCAACCACGCGTCGGTCGTTGCATACAGCATGTCCAGCGAGATGGAGTTCGACAACCAGACCCAGCAGTCGTTCGACTTCTTCAGCGGTGAGCTCGTGGAGCGCACGAGGCGCATCGCTCCGCACGCGATCGTCATCGATTGCACCGGGTACCTGGACAGCGAGGACACGGCAAAAGGCAAGCGCGAGACGGACCTATACGTCTCGATTATGCCCGGCGGCATGAAAGAGGTCCTCGATGAGCCGACCATCGAGGGCGACCGCCGGCACCCGACAATACTCCACGAGTACAACTGGTGGAGCTGCTATCCCGATCCGTCGGACAGGGCGCGCTACGACCAGACGCAATTCGTGCCATATTGGCTCGACCAGCTGGAAGAGAGCGCGAGCGACAACGACCAGCGTCACCTTGTGCCCGACTACCGCCGAAACTCGCTGTGGTTGCAGGATGCGTGTCGGAAGGACGGGATGGAGTACGCCCGGCGGAACCCCGACGTGGAGGGCTATCTACTGTGGTTGCTCGTCGATTACGGGCAATGGTCCGAGGGACTGCTCGACGACTTCTGGCTCCCGAAGCCGAATACGTCGGCGGCCGACTTCCTGAAGTGCAACGCCGATACGGTGCTCCTGCTTGCTGACGACGGTACCCGCTGCTACGAGGCCGGCTCGTCTGTAACGCTCCCGCTCGCCGTCAGCCACTACGGGTCTGACGATCTGGTGGACTGCTCCATCTACTGGGAGATCACCGGCCGCAGTTTCACTGGCGAGAGCATTGGCCTGCCCAATGCCCCGAGTGGCGCACTGACACCATGCGGCGCGGCCGAGTTCCTCGTGCCAGACAGGCCTCGTGCGTGGAAATCCGAGCTGCGCGTATCGATACAATCGGCGACAGGGACGACCATCAACACAAACGCGTGGCCGTTCTGGGTCTTCCCGAGAACATCCCACGAAGCCGTTCTGGCCATGGCCAGAGGCAGCACCGGCGCACTGGCCGGACGCACGTTCGTGCGCGCGGGCACATACGCCGATGCCAATATTCCGGCCCGAACCCGCGTTGTGGTGGCCGACCGCGTCGATACACACCTCGCCGAGTACATTGCCCGTGGCGGCAAGTGCATCCTCCTCTGCGATGCGGACCGGCTCGGAAAGTCAGAGTTGTCCGTCGGGCAGCACAGGCACTACCGGAACTTCCGGACCATCCCGTGGAACGCAGGCGACTCCGGGAACTCCGGCACCGTCATCGAGGACCACCCGGCGCTGCGGGAATTCCCCCATGGCCCGATGTGCGACCTGCACTTCGCGCGTCTAATCGTAGGGGCGCCACCGCTTTCGTTCGAGCCACTGAGGCGCTGGGGCGTCACGCCGATCATACGCGCTATCGATCACTACGCCTCCAACCGCAACCACGCCTACATGATGGAGTTCTCAGTCGGGGGCGGCGCCGTGTTCGTCACAAGCCTCCGCATCCTCGGCGCGCTGGCCGAACGCCCTGAAGCCCGTTATCTGCTCGAATGCCTGCTCGACTATGGCCGCGGCGCTTCCTTCGCGCCCCAAGCGTCGGTGCCGGCCGAGAGATTCGTCGAGCTGTTCGGCGCGGTTCGGTGACGACCCGAGCACGCACTTGCTTGGCAAGCCCATTGGCAAGCCCTATATTGCTCTCGGTGCAGCCACCTCAGGATTGGCGTCGGCCGGGACGCCGGATACACGGAGTGCGAACGATGACGGAAGAAGCCACCGAACAAAGCGCCCCAAAGTTCGGCAAACTGACGATGCTCATGTCCGATCACTGCGACAACTGCGCGCTCTGCAAGAAAGCGGAGAAAGCGCCCGATTCCACGTTTGGCAAGATCATCAACTGGCATCACTCGTGGTGCCCGTCGTGGAAAGCGCACGAGAAGGTCCACGGCGAGGCATCGACGGAGTAGGCCGCATCGGGTGGGACGCCATCGGAATGTCGCGGCCGCGCGTCTCGGTGCGGCCATGGGCGAGCTTTCGATCGTGAGCCGCCCGTGGCAGGCGCGCGACGACGTCCGCGAATATGAGCGCCGATTCGTCGGCAGGCGCGAGAGCGCCACACTGCGCATCGCTGTCTCGCCGTCGTCGACGCACAGCACGGGAATCATCCTACGAATCGCCCTATAGACCATCTCGGGGGCCTGGCCGGCCCCAGCGGACGGATGACGCATGACCACCCAACCCGATGGCAGCCTCGATTTCGCCGTCAACCTCGACTTCTCCGAAATCCTCACGAACCCCATATTGGACATCGCCGCACGATTCTGGGATGACGACAGGTACGCCGCGTTCAAGATCTGCTACCGATCCATGCGTCTGATCGACGACCTCGTAGACGAACGCAAGGAGTCCGGCGGCCCTATCACGCAACAAGAGTCGGCACACCTGGGAGGCATGATATCGGGCTGGCTGGACTCGGTGCGCGAAGGACGCGTCGAGGACGAGCAGCAACGCACGTTCATCGAAACGCTGCGCCGTTTTCGGATACCGCTCTGGCCATGGGAGCGGCTCGGCCGAGCGATGTTGTACGATCTTGAGCACGACGGCTATCCGACCTTCAGGAGCTTCCTGCGGTACACCGAAGGTGCTGCCATCGCTCCGGCATCGGTCTTCATGCATCTGTGCGGCATCGAAATGCGCGATGGTGGCTACGTCCCTCCGGAGTTCGACATCAGGCGTGCGAGCAGGCCGCTCGCGCTTTTCTCGTACCTCGTGCACATCCTGAGGGACTTCCAGAAAGATCAACTCGCCGGCCTGAACTATTTTGCGGGCGACCTGATGCTGAAGCACGGAGTCTCGACGAGCGATCTCAGATCGGCTGCCGGCGGTGACCGCGTCGGCGATACGGTCCGCGGGCTCGCCACCGACTACGTTCGGCTTGCAAACTACTACCGGATTCGCTCGTGCGCCGCGTTGGACGAAGTTACTCCGTCCATGGCAGATCGGTACAGACTTAGCTTGTCTATGATCTACGAGCTGTACTTGCAGATCTTGCAGCGAATCGACGTGGAATCCGGCAGCTTCACCACCGGCGAGACCAACCCGACGCCGGAGCAGATAAAAGAGCGCATCGAGTATACGGTCGCCGCGTTTGAAGCTACTTCACGGTAGGCCGGACGGTCGGCCGACCTATCCTATTGCAGTGCCGCAGACTCGTCCAGGAGATCGCCGGCTAGATCGTAGCCCTTCGCCGATGGCTCGTTCCGCGCCGGCAACACGAGTGGCCGAGTGCCAATAAGACGCCGCCGGCGGCCATGGAATCCCGCCGACCTGCACGAGCCGTACCCATCTCAGGACATCAGCTGAAGAGCCGCCATGCGAGCTGACATAGACGACAAGTTCGACGGGTCCGGCGACGGACTGATAATGATCGTCGACGACGACCGTGCGGAAAGCGAACTCCTGGAGCATATCGTTACGGACGACGGGTGGCGCGCCGTCACGAGCCACAACGGTGAGGACGCGCTTGAGAAATGCGTTCGCCTGCGTCCCGACCTTGTCATCCTCGACGTTCTGATGCCGGGCATGGACGGCTTCGAGGTCTGCCGACGTGTGCGGCAAAGCTCTGCGGCTCCAGAGGTCTACATCGTGATGTTGACGGGGCTGATCGACCGGGAGTCGCGCCTCACGGGGTTCAACGCGGGGGCCGATGACTTCATCTCCAAGCCCGTGGACGTACTAGAGTTGAAGGCCCGCGTGCGCAACATCATGACCCTCAACCGATACCGTCGTCTGGTGGACGAACGCGAGCGCAACATATCGCTATTGATGGACCTCAACGACGCCTACAGAGCAACGCTCGAAGGGTGGGTGCGTGCGCTCGACATGAGAGACCACGCTACGGAAGGCCACACGCGTCGCGTGAGCGACATGACCGTAGCGTTAGCCGATCGGATGGGCTTCGCGCCAGATCAACTGCAGCACGTCTACTCGGGCGCGCTGCTGCACGACATCGGGAAGATCGGCGTTCCGGACGTCATACTGCGCAAGACCGGGCCCCTGACCGACGAAGAGAAACGCATCATCGAGTTGCATCCCGACCACGCGCGCCACATGCTCGCCGACATAGATCACTTGGCACCGGCTATGGACATCCCCTATTGCCACCATGAGCGCTGGAACGGTTGCGGATATCCGCGCGGCCTCGCAGGCGACGGTATACCGATGGCCGCGCGTATCTTCGCGGTGATCGACGTGTGGGACGCGCTACGCAGCGACCGGCCCTACCGCGCCGGCTGGGAGGCCGACCGCACCCTCGCCCACATTCGGGAGCTTTCCGGGGTCCACTTCGACCCGAACGTCATCAGTGCGTTCGAGGGGCTTCTGCGCGACACCGACGATCTCGACGGCCCTTACCCCAGGTAGCTGCCACGCAGCGAGAACCCTCGTCGAACGCGCCTGTGCACCGAACGACAACGCACCGCCCCGCGAACGACGCATGCGACACGTGGGGGCGCAAAGCATTGCGCCCCTACGGCTGCGTGATATGAGGCGAGACGCATCTCGACCTGAGCCTACGCGCCGATCCTCACGCTGACGATCCCACGTGCCGGGATGTCCACGGTCAGAGTGTCGCCGCTGAGCTTGGCGTTGCCGTCGACGCCGCTCTCAAGGAGGTCCACCGTCGTCGCCGATTTGGCGCCGAGGGTGGCATCGAGAGTGACGTTCGCCGTCGTGTCGTCGCCTTCGGTCTCGTAGAACCGCAGTACGACGGCATCGGAGTCCTCAGCCTTCTTGGCGGCGGCAAGAATGACGTTCGGCGCGTCGACCGACAGGTACGAGTGCGTCGTCGGCAGATCGCCCTTGTGGGCGTCGGTGCCCGTCACCTGCAGCGGCTGCCCGAAGTCGATCCCCGCTCGGGTGCAGTCGGCGTTCGTCCACCCGGCGCCGTGCGGCACGAGGCCCACGCGGATGTTGAACTCGCCGATTTCCGGCAGTGGGTCCGGCTCGTAGCTGCTGCGAATCAGGGTAATCCCGAGTGCGTCGCCCGACATCGAGTGGCCGTACTTGCAGTCGTTGACTACCGTCAGCCCGGCTTTGCCGCCGGCCAGGTCGGCGAAACGTTGCGATGGCACCTCTTCGCCATCGAAGAGCGAGCGCTCGATGGTTCCATACGGGATTTCGTAGCGCGTCTTGATGTCCTCAAGGCCCACCGGCACGTGGATGCGCAGC
>CAZSJP010000129.1:0-8961 GCA_964606675.1 uncultured bacterium | reverse complement strand
CCCCTCGGGAACTCCCAACGTCCGCGTTAGCGGACGACGTAGCGCCCTTTGCGGAAGGTCTTGAAAAACCCCTTCACGAGGGGATGCATGACCTGTTCGCCGCTGTCATCAGCTGCCAGGTTCTCCTCGGCGACATACGCCGACTGCGTGTTGCCATGCACCAGCACGTGATACCACGGACGCTCGCGGTCGAACGACAGCCGACGCTCCTCGTACCATTCGTCGGTGCCCATGTACTTCTCATCGAAGCCGGCGACAACCCCGCGACGTCCGTCGGTCTTGCTCCTGACGACGTCACCGACCTCGAACCCTGATGCTCCCTGCATAGCAGTCTCTCATTCAGAGCAAGCCGTCACAGGCTCCGTGGAGAACACAATCGTACCGAACCTGCTCGGAACGTGGAATCTGGCTATTCCAGTCGGCGACCACGCGCTGTACTCGACATCGGCACCTGGCCGGTCGATTCGGTAGAAGTTTATCTTCCAGGCGTCGCCGTTCCTGGGCGGAATGTTGGGCGCGGTGAGGAACTCCGAGAACGGTATCGCCCACTCGACCGTCCACGAGCGATCGTTCGTATCGCGACGGGTCGGGTCGCCGTCGACGACCGTCGCGTGGCGAATACCTTCCTCTTCGCGATCGTACAGAATGCGGATCCGACCGTCGCGGTTGAGCACATATATGTCCAGCAGCGTTCCGAGCGGGTTGATCTCGTACTCGGCATAGCCCACGCCGTCGCCATCGGCATCAACGAAGACCTCCACCACCTCTTCGTCCCACAACGGATCTTCGCGGTCCCTCATGGTCGCCCAGGCGTCCGTGTCGACACTGTGGAAGCCCACGTAGAGATAGTCGTCGTCCCACATCGCACGGACTTCGGTCGGTTGCTTCGGCGGCCGTCCGGTCACCGTGTCCGAAAGCGCGAACGCTTCGGCGCCCCCCCAACTCGCCTCGTCCAGACGGCCGTCGACCGCAATCTTGTCGATCGCGCGGCGGCACACGTAAAGCGGTGTCTCCTCCATCGGAGCTATCCTCATTTCGGGTTGGCGTCTCGGCACGTTGTCGTCGGCTACATCCTCTCAGGAGCCTTGATGCAAAGCAGCCCAAGACCTGTCTTTATGACCTGCCTGACGGCATCGACGAGCGCAAGACGAGCACCTGTCAGAGCGTCGTCGTCGGTCAGCACGCGGCACTGATCGTAGAAGCGAGTGAAACTCTGCGAAAGCTCCAGCAGATAACGGACTATGAACGACGGTTCGTACTGCTCGCACGCGGCCATGACCTCCCGGCCGAATCGCTCAAGCTGCTTGACAAGTGCCCACTCGGCGTCATGCGTGAGGAGCGAGAGGTCCGGCGATTCGGGCACCTCGCGACCAGCTTTCCGCAGTATGCTGCAAAGACGCGCGTGGGCATATTGGACGTACGGCCCCGTCTCGCCGTTGAAGGTCAGCGTCGTCTCCCACGAGAACTCTATGTCCTTGCCCCGTTTGCGATTGAGCATGCTGAATATGATCGCTCCGACGCCCACCGATTCAGCGACTTCGTCGATGTCATCCTCAGAGAGGTCGCTGAACATCGACTCGGCGTTGCCCCTGATTATCTGCTCGGCTTTGGCTACCGCTTCGTCTAGCAGCTCGTCCATCAGGATCGCGCCGCCCTTGCGCGTCGACATGCCGTGGACGTGGCCGAACATGACGTGGTGGCACTTCTCGGCCCAATCGAACCCCATCAACTTCAGCGCGGCGAACAACTGGCGGAAATGAAGCTCCTGGTCTCGTGCGACGACGTATATGTTCTGATCGAATTCATACTCTCGCGCTCGGAACATAGCCGCCGTCAGGTCGCGCGTGGCGTATATCGTCGCACCGTCGCTCTTGCGGAGTATCACGGGGGTCTCAATCCCCACCGAGTCCAGAGGGATGATGAGCGCACCGTCGGAGGCCTCGGTTACCGAGCGCTCTTCGGCCAACTTCACCGTATCGGCGAGCATGTTCTCATAGAACGCCTCGCCGTGGTAGTGGTCGAAGCGCACGCCGAGTCTCTTGTATGCGCGTTCCAGTTCAGCGATCGACACGGCGCGGATGTGCTCCCAGAACCCGCGCGCTTCCTGGTCGCCCTCCTCCAGCCGACGGAACCACTCGCGAGACTCATCCTCCAATTCGGGGTGTTCCGCCTTCTCGCGATGGAATCGTTGGTACAGCTCGACCATATGCGAGATCGGGTGCGCGTCAAGCTTGTCGGCGTCGCCCCAACGCCTGAACGCGACGATCTGTTGCCCGATGGGCGTGCCCCAGTCGCCAAGATGATTCACGCGGACGACGTCGCATCCACTGAACTCGAAGAGATTCGACAGCGAGCCGCCGATGATCGTCGTGCTGACGTGTCCAACGTGAAACGGCTTGGCCATGTTCGGCGACGAGTAGTCTATGACGACCCGACGCCCCTCGCCCGTGTCTCCCGCGCCGTATCGCTCGCCGTCCGAGCCGAGGTCGGACATGACCGTATCGAGAAACGGGCCTCGGTTGAGGCGGATGTTGACATATGGGCCGGCAGCTTTCGCCTCGGCGATGACGTCGTCGCAGGCCAAACGTTCGGCGATCTCGCCGGCAATCTGAGCCGGGTTCTTCCGCCACGTTCTGGCGAGTGGGAAGCAGGGGAAAGCGTAGTCGCCCAGCTTGGCGTCCGGCGGCTCGGAGAGGGCATCGGAGACGGTCTCGGGCGGAAGCTCCGTCGCAGACGAGAGCCGTGCGACGAGAGGGGTACGTGCGTCTTTCATGAGGGTTCTTTTTTCTCGTGGTTGAGGTGGAGCGAGCGGATGCCGACCGGGATATCCGCGAAGTTCGTCCGGTCGCCGGTAGAGAGGTAAATGTACGTCGGCAGACCTCGCCCCGGAACGTGCGGTGGCGCTAGTCGTCCGTGGCGGCGTATCTGCGAACGGCAGCCGCGATGCCGCTGTCGTTGTTCGCGGGTGCGACCCAGTCCGCTGCCGCAAGCGCCTCTGAAGGACCGTTCGCCACCATGACGCCCGTGCCGGCCCAGCGAACCATCCCCACGTCGTTGAGGTTGTCGCCCACAGCCAGAACCTGTTCCGCGGCAATCCCAAGACGCCCGGCGACCGCTTCGAGCGCGGCCTCCTTGGACGCTCCGGCGGCGTAGATTCCCATGAATGCGAAGTCGGGGCGCGAAGAGCTGACGTTCGCCAGAGCGACGGTGTCCGGGTCGAGAGCAAACTCTCGTTCGGCATCCAGGATGGCGTCTGTGGTGCCGAACACTTCGAAATGCGAGACCGGCTGAACAAGCACAGAGCGGATGTCTTCCACGAACTCCACTATCGATCCGTGCTGGAGCCTGAAGTCGAGCACGCCCGGCGCCGCTTCGGCGTCTTTCTGCCACCACACGTGGTCTGAGCGCGGATGAACGTCGTACACAACCGGAGGCAGCGAGCGGCGTTCCAACACATTCATGACGCGCACGGCTGTCTCGATCGGGAACGCTGTCGTGGAGACTTCACCACCCGATGGATCGAGCACGAGCGAACCGTTCTGAACGATGTACCAGCAGGGCAGAGCGAGGTCCCTGGTGATCGCGAGAGTCGCCGGCAGATCGCGTCCGCTGCAAACCGCCAGCACGATGCCTCGGTCGCGCGCGGCGCCCAGGGCTGAGCGGTTCGCGTCGGATATGCTGCGGTCGTCGTCGAGCAACGTTCGGTCGAGGTCGATCGCTATGAGCTTCACCACGCGACACATATTTCCGAACTCCCGCCTCTGTCTGGGGCACACGGTTGACGCGCGCCCGACGATGGCGCTCGGCGACACAAAACTATGCGTCGTCGCTCTGTCGGTTCCAACCCCGCTCGACGCGCCGATCTATTGCTTATGGCGCTTCTCGGCAGCACCTTTATGGCTTGCCTCGTCGGTTCCGCTGAATACAGCGCGGGCACCGACATTCCACAATCTACAGACCGAAAGGGTCAGAAACGTGGAGTTTCCCGATTCGGCAATTGTGCTATCCGGTGATGCGACGACCGCCGTCCCGGCGGAGGTTCGTGGCCTGACGCCGCGTCAGATCGTAGCCCACCTCGATAAATTCATCGTCGGCCAAGACAAGGCGAAGCGCGCCGTGGCCATAGCGCTCCGGAACCGATGGCGCAGGCAGCAGGTCGACCCGGACCTGCGCGACGAGATCACACCCAACAACATCATAATGATCGGGCCTACCGGTGTCGGCAAGACCGAGATCGCCAGACGGCTCGCGGCGCTGGCCGGTGCGCCGTTCATCAAGGTCGAAGCTTCGAAGTTCACCGAGGTCGGCTACGTGGGGCGCGACGTCGAGTCGATGATACGCGACCTTGCCGACCGCGCGGTGTCGCTCGTCCAGGCCGAGAAGATGGCCGAGGTCCGGGGGCCGGCGCGCCATGCCGCCGAGGAGCGACTTCTGGATTTGCTCCTGCCGACGTTCGGCGGTACGTCTGACGCGGCTCCGCCGGCAGGGCCGGCCGGCACGTCTGAGGCCGAGGCTGCGCCCTCCGGCCGCGAGCGGACGAAAGAAAAGCTGCTGCAACGGCTCAGGCAGGGCCAGTTGGACGAAAGAACCGTCGAATTGGAGTTGCCGAAGACGTCAAGCCCGATGCTCGAGGTCTTCTCTCCCCAGGGCGGAATGGAAGAGATGGGCATCAACATCGGCAACGTTTTCGGTGGGATGATGCCGAAGGGCACGAAGCGGCGCAAGGTGAAGATTCCGGAGGCGCTCGAACTCCTTGAGCAGGAGGAAGCCGCCAAGCTCGTCGACGTGGACGATGCCAAGAGCGAAGCGATCCGACGCGTGGAGCAGTCGGGGATCGTATTCCTCGACGAGCTTGACAAAGTCGCCGGCCACGAAAGCCACGGCAGCGGGCCCGACGTCTCTCGCGAGGGCGTGCAGAGAGACCTGCTCCCGGTCGTCGAGGGCACAACCGTGACGACGAAGCACGGCATGGTTCGCACAGATCACATACTTTTCGTCGCCGCAGGAGCATTCCACGTCTCGAAGCCAAGCGACCTGATCCCCGAGCTGCAGGGCCGCTTTCCGATTCGGGTCGAGCTGGAGAGCCTCTCCGCCGACGACTTCGTCCGGATATTGACGGAGCCGGAGAACGCGCTGCTCAAGCAATACACTGCGTTGCTCGGCACTGAAGGCGTGTCTATCGAGTTCCAGGACGATGCTATCGCCCGAATCGCGGAAGTAGCCGACGAAGTCAACCGGGAGACAGAGAACATCGGCGCAAGAAGGCTGCACACGGTCATGACCGTACTGCTCGAAGAGGTGCTGTTCGATATTCCCGACAAAGAAGTCGGCAGCATCGTGGTAACGAGCGAAACCGTCAACGAACGCCTCGATCCGATCACGACAAACAGCGATCTAAGCCGCTACGTACTCTAGGGGAACGGCATGCCCGATCTAAGGCATCTGGTGACACTGGACGATATGTCCCCAAGCGAGGTTATGGGCCTGCTTCGCCTGGCGAGTCGGCTCAAAACCGAGCGGAACAACGGCATGACGCGGTCTGATCTCGAGGGCCGTTCGCTGGCGATGATCTTCGAGAAGCCATCACTGCGGACGCGGGTGACGTTCGAGGTGGGGATGACGCAACTTGGCGGGCACGCGGTCTACCTTGCGCCCGCCGATATCCAGGTCGGCAAACGCGAGTCGGCTGCGGACGTAGCCCGGAATCTCTCGCGCTGGGTCGACGGGATCATGGCGCGGACGTTCTCGCACGACGTCATCACCGGCCTGGCCGAACATGCCACAGTGCCCGTCATAAACGCGCTCAGCGATTATACTCACCCATGTCAGGCGCTGGCTTTCGGGCAGTTGGTCCTGGAGGCGCGCGGCGATTTGGCGGGTGCAAACGTCGTCTTCGTCGGCGACGGCAACAACGTGGCGCACTCGATAATGCTGTTGGCCGTCATGACGGGTATGTCGTTCACGCTTGCGTGCCCGGTCGGATACGGCCCCGACGAAGCTCTTGTTCGCAAGTGCATCGACCTCGGCGGCGAGGTCGAGGTCGTGCACGACCCCGTTGCAGCGGTCGAGTCGGCCGATTTCATTTACACCGACGTCTGGGCCAGCATGGGCCAGGAAGAGGAGTCGGCGGTCCGCAAACAAGCGTTCGAGGCGTTCCAGGTGAACGAAGCTCTGCTGCGAAGCGCCCCGAGCGCTGCGATCGTGACGCACTGCCTGCCCGCGCATCGGGGCGAGGAGATAACCGACGGAGTGCTCGACGGCCCCAATTCCCGGGCGTTCGACGAAGCGGAAAACCGGCTCCACGCCCAGAAGGCTGTGCTGCTCGCGCTGCTCGCCGGCCATCCTCTGGAAGGGTAACCACTGCCCATGCCGACCGCAGCACGCTTCCCCAGTTACCTCGCGGCAACCGTTGTCGCGACAGCATTTGCGTGCGCTCAGGTCGGGTCTCCTACCGGCGGGCCCGAAGATGAAACGCCGCCGACTCTAGTCGCGTCGATGCCTGCCGACAGCGCGGTCGATGCCGATGTCGCGAGCGATGTCGAACTGCACTTCTCCGAACGAATGAACACCGAATCGGTCGAGCGCTCACTTTTCATCACACCGTATCCCGACCCGTACCCCGCGTTGCGATGGTCCCGTGGCGACAGGACCCTCGCGCTGCGATTCGACTCCGACATGCTGGACGACCGGACGTACGTCGTCACGGTCGGCACCGACGCCACCGACGCGCACAGCGTTTCGATGGCCTCCGCCGCGACCATAGCGTTCGCCACCGGCCCGGAGATCGACGTCGGGGAGATCGCGGGAACGGTCTGGCGTGGCGAGAAGAGCAGGCTTGCGCCGGCCTCAGCGGCCACCGTCGGTCTCTACCCACTGCCGTCCGAGGAACCGCAGCAGGCAACCAAGGTCGATCCGGTGCTGGGGTACGCCGCGTACCAGACGCAGAGCGATGCCGAAGGCCGGTTCGCGTTTCGATATCTCGCGCCAGGGCTGTACGGCGTTGTCGCCTGGATCGACAGCGAGAAGGACGATGTTCCCGGCGCAGATGAGTCGGTGGCGGTACCGGCCCGTCACGTCGACCTTGCCGAGGCCGAACGCGCCACGATCCCGCACATGAGGCTTTCGACGTACGAGCGTGTCGCCCCCGAGCTGTTCATGATCCGGGCTATCGATGAATATCGGCTGGAGATACGATTCGGCGAAGCGGTCCGATCCGACTCGGTGTCGTTGGCGATCGTCGGCCCGGACTCGATCGACATAGAGGCCGTTCCAGCGCCGGAAGCGTCCACGACGATCGTTGCCCAGACCTCCGGCCTGCAACAGGGAGTCGCCTACGCCGTGGAGATGCGCGCGGTCGACATGTCCGGGAACGTGGCTCTCTGGGGAGCCGACACGACGTATGTGGACGGAGCGGCCACGTCCGACACCAGCGGACCCGCCGTCGTGCACGTGTCGGTGCCTGCGCCCCTCGTCTCGGATAGCCCGCCCCGGTTAACGTTCTGGCTCGACGAGCTTTTGGGCGACGTTGCCACCGACTCGTTTCATGTATGGGAAGACTCGACCTCGGTAGCCGGGCATTGGCAGCCGTCTGGCGCGAACACGCTGAGGTTCATGCCCGATGACGGCCTCGCCGACGGGCGTCACGTCTGGCGCGTTGCGATGACCGGCGCGTCCGACCGGCACGGGAACCGGAGCGCCGACACCGCCGACGTAGCGCTCAACCGCGTGCCGCCAGACAGCCTTGGCGCGCTCGTGGGGCACGTGGTCGACACGGACACCGCCCGCGTCGACAGTATCGTCGTCTCCGCGCATCCGCTCACGGGCGATTGGGCCGTCCGAACGACCATTGCCGAACCAGGCGAATGGCGCATCGCGGCCCTTCCCGCCGGTAGCTACCGCATTGTAGCCTGGCGTGACACCGATGGCGACGGCGAATGGTCGCCGGGGCGGCTTGCGCCGTTCTTGCCGCCTGAACCGTGGGCAATATCCGACACCGTCCGCGCACGCGCAAGGTGGACCGTATCGGGCACGCAGCTGACCTTGGAGTGATACAAGCCGTTGTCCGCCGGTACCTCGGATGACTAGCTTAAGACACCCGGGCGTACATCGCCCCCAGTACAGCCGGAAACCTGTCACAGCGAGAGTCGGATGAATGTCAAACTCGGAGAGTTCGCAGGAATGAGCGCATCTACGCGACCCGACGGACGTAAGAACGACGAGCTTCGCCCCGTTACCATCACGCGCAATGTCGTCGTGCACGCCGAGGGGTCGGCCATGATCGAAATCGGACAGACGCGCGTATTGTGCACCGCGACCGTCGAGCATCGTGTTCCGCCATTCCTGAAGGGGCAGGGCACCGGGTGGGTCACGGCCGAATATGGCATGCTGCCGCGTTCGAGCGACACTAGAATCCCTCGCGAGGCGGCAATCGGGAAGGTCAAGGGCCGCACGCAGGAGATACAGCGGCTCATCGGGCGCTCGTTGCGGTCAATCACGGATCTTGCATGCCTCGGCGAGCGCCAGATGATACTCGACTGCGACGTGCTTCAGGCCGATGGCGGAACCAGAACCGCGGCCATAACCGGCGCGTGGGTCGCGATGGCCGACGCGGTTCGGTGGTTGCAGGGCGGCGGCCACACGAAGAAGGACCCGATACTCGATCAGGTTGCAGCGATATCGGTCGGCATCGTCGATGGACGAATCGCGCTGGACCTTTGCTACGAGGAAGACTCGAGTGCTGAAGTGGACATGAACGTCGTCATGACCAAGTCCGGGCGATTCGTGGAGATCCAGGGCACCGCGGAGACGAATCCGTTCACGGAGGAGCAGTTCCAGGAGATGGTCGCGATGGCTCGCAAGGGCGTGAAGGAGTTGCTCGACGTCCAAGAAAGGTCGCTGGAGAACGATGAGAAAACCTGATCGCGCCGGCGCCCGTCTTCCTGCTCACTCCCGGAGAGGTGC
>CAZSJP010000128.1:0-8994 GCA_964606675.1 uncultured bacterium | reverse complement strand
CAGTCGTCGATACTCCGGCGAAGAAAGGCGGATCATCGCCTCGCCGAAAGTCACTACGTCAGTCATCTTACGTCCCTCCTCGCGGTGTGCCCGGTTCGCGTTCGAGTCTGTCTTCAAGCTGCTCGTGCCTTGGCGATCACGTCGATGTAGGCTCGGGCGCGGTCGGCGATGGCGTCGTAATCCCCGGCCTCGATGAGCTTGAGATCGACGAGGTTGCCACCGATTCCGAACATGCACGCTCCGGCCTTCACGTAGTCCGGGATATTGCCGAGATCGATGCCGCCGGTGGGTACGAGCTTGACGTCGGGCAGCGGTCCGCGTATCGCCTTGATGTAGGACGGGCCGAAGGCGGACGCCGGGAATATCTTGACAGCGTCGGCTCCCGCGTTGACCGCCACAACGACTTCGGTGGGCGTGAGAGCGCCGGGGATCGTCACCGCGTCCAGGGCCGCCGCGGTCTCTATCGTCTCCGGATCGGTGTTGGGGGCGACTATGAACTGTGCTCCCGCTTCGATGGCGCTTCGCGCTTTCCCCGCGTCGGTGACGGTGCCGGCGCCCAGTATCACGTCGGGTCCGATACTTTCGGCGAGCGAACGGATTACGTCGACGGCATTCGGGACGGTGAAAGTCACCTCGACGACGTCTATGCCTCCGGCTATGCACGCCTCGACGCCCTGTTTGGCCGTCTCCGGCGATGGCGTGCGCACAACGGCAACGATTCCGCAACTCTCCATTCGCTCCAGGAGTCCTTCACTCTTCACGGGACATTCTCTCCATTCCTCTGTTGGGCGGCATCTTTCGGCTCGTACGTCCGACCCGCAGCACTGCAAGACCAGCGCAGGCACGCTGTTTGCAGAAGCCCCCATCACGGAGTCGCCCCGAAATCGGACGCTATAGATGATATGCTGTCCGTGGGCAGTGCCCAAGGGGTCGGCGATCAGCATGAAGTTGCGAACGAACGGCGCGGCGGCCGAGCCGGAAACCTACATTGCGACCGGCAGAAGGCAGTCTGGCCCGAGGGGTAACTCGACATGTGGCAGGAAATCCCACCAGAGACCCGGACGTGGTCGGAAGACGACTGGGAACTGTATTTCGGCGAACAGGACAGGAACATTCGGCTCGGGTGCGCCGAACCGCTTGAGGACTCGACCGAGTCGCCGTATCCTCCATATCTTGATGACATGTCCGACGACGTTCCCGAGCAGGACGCGGACCTCGGCGAACTCAACGCGATCCCCGCCTGGCGGGCCGCGGTCGACCTCGGCGAGAATGTTTACGAGTTCGTCGGGCCGACGTGCGGAGACACGCACGGCGGCCCCACGCAGTACATCATGCGCACGTTGTGCCGCGAAAGCTGCAATGTGCACGATTATCTCGAAGCCGGGCACAAGCTGGGCTACGAAGAGGACACCCTCTGCGGCAACATAGCCATGTGCCGCCGGGCTGCTCGGGCGCTCGACAGATGCAACCAGTGTCTGGAACGCCTGGGTGGACGCGGCGACTCCGAGCGCGCTCGTCTCATCGTTCGCGCGTCGGTGACCCGGGGTTTCCTCAATCGGCGTATACTCGAAATGCGCCAGAAGGTGTGGTGGCGATAGGCTCCTGAAGCCATCGGTCGCTGCACCAAAAGTGCGCGACTGGTGACCCATAATGGATAGCGGAACACCCAGCCTGATGATCGTTGGCCAGGGCGGCCGAGAACACGCTCTGGCCTGGTGCCTCCACCGGCAACGACCCTCCCTCCGTCTGATCGTCTCACCCGGGAACGCAGGTATCGCGCAGATCGCCGACTGCGTTCCCGTATCTCCGACAGATATCGACGGGCAGATCGAGCTGGCCCTACGCGAAAAGCCCGATCTCGTTCTGGTCGCCCCGGACGACCCGTTGGCGCTCGGCCTTGTCGACCGGCTGCAGGATGTGGGTATCAGAGCGTTCGGGCCGACTGCCCGGGCCGCTCGGATCGAGAGCAGCAAGGCATACTCAAAGCGGCTGATGGCCGACGCGGGCGTGCCGACGGCGGCGTTCCGGGTCTTCACGGACGCCGAAAGCGCGCTCGATTACGTGAACGCCTCGCCCCACCGGCTGGTTGTCAAGGCGTCGGGGCTTGCCGCCGGCAAAGGTGCGATCGTTGCCGGCACGAAAGACGAAGCGTTGGCCGCGGTGCGCCAGGTCATGGTCGACCGTGAGTTCGGCGACGCCGGCGACACGGTTGTAATCGAGGAGTTCATGGAAGGCGAGGAGGCCTCTCTGTTCGCGGTCTGCGACGGAAAGAGCTTCAAGACGCTGGTTCCCGCGCAAGACCACAAGCCGGTGTTCGACGGTGACCAGGGGCCCAACACCGGCGGTATGGGCGCGTACGCACCGGCCCCTGTGATGACGCCCGACCTGATAGCGGAGGCCGAGGAGACTGTAGTTGCGCCGGTCTTGAAGGCCCTGGCCGAAGACGGCTGCCCGTACGTGGGCATACTCTACGTAGGGCTGATGATCACGGACGAAGGGCCGAAAGTCGTCGAGATTAACAGCCGCTGGGGCGACCCCGAGGCTCAAGCGCTCGTGCCGCTCCTCGATACCGACATGCTCGACCTGATGAACGCTTGCATCGACGGCACGTTGGACGAGACGACGGTCGAGCAGTCGGACGGTGCGGCGGTTGTCGTGATGCTCGCTTCAGGCGGCTACCCCGGCTCGTACGCCAAGGGCTTGCCGATCTCCGGCGTGGAGGACGCCGCCTCGCGAGATGGCGTGCTTATCTTTCATTCCGGTACCGCGCTCGCCGATGGCGGGTTGGTCACGAACGGCGGACGCGTGTTGGGCGTAACCGCGTTGGCCGACGACATACCGGCGGCAATCGAGCGGGTCTACGGTGCCGCGGAACGAATCGCTTTCGAAGGTATGCACTACAGGCGCGATATCGGTCATCGCGCGCTTGCGAGAACGCGCTAGCGAAGGAGAGAGAACGATGCCAGCGACCAAACCGCGTGTGCTCGTCGTGATGGGCAGCAAATCGGACATGCCCACCATGGAGAAGGCTACTGCCCAGTTGGGGGAGCTTGAGATATCGTTCGAGGTGGAAATCTGTTCCGCGCATCGCAATCCCGACCGCACGGCGGCGCTGGCACGCGGCGCGGCCGAACGCGGCATACAGGTGGTCATCGCCGGTGCGGGGCTGGCCGCGGCGCTTCCCGGCGTGATCGCCGCACACACGTCGCTGCCGGTCATCGGCGTCCCGCTTCCATCGGGATCTCTCAACGGCGTCGACAGCCTCTACAGCATCGTCCAGATGCCGCCCGGCGTGCCGGTTGCCACCGTTGGAATCGGAGCCGCGAAAAACGCCGCGATTCTGGCGGCGCAGATTCTGGCCGTCGGCGATTCGGCGGTGGGCGTTCGCGTCGACGAGTTCCGTCGGAAGCAGTCGGCCGCCTGAGACAAGACGTCTCCCGCCGCAGTCGGGATGCTCTCGGGGCCCGATGGCCCCCGATTCCCCGTTCCGAAACCCACCCCACCAACGTTGCACGGAGACCCGGCAGATGGAAACCGAAGTTCTGTGGTCATTTGAGACGGGCAGCGAGATCCCGGGCTGCCCGGGCATCGCCCAGTCATCGAATGGCCCGATAGTCGTGTTGGGCACGAACGACGGTCGCGTCATCGCCCTGGATGGCACCGGTGCCGAGGTGTGGAGCGACACGCCCGGCGGGATCGTGCAGGGCTGGCCGGCAACCGTCAGCCTCGACGGTGCCTCCGCCATTCTAGTCGGCGACAACCTCGGTCGTCTGCACGCCTACTCGGCCGACGGCAACGTACTGTGGCGGGTCGGCCTCGGCGAGCTGGAGCAGCCGGAGCTGTTCAGGAGTGGGATCAGCCCCTGGAGCGGCGTCGCAGAACTCCGAGGGTTCGATGAGGCGTGCGTCGTCGTATCGGATCGCGGCGGGAACCTATCGGCGTTGGCCGGAGATGGGCATCTTGTCTGGCGCGCTCATCTCGACGACGACGGCATCGGCGTGCCCGCGGTGGGCGACATCGATGGCGACGGACGCGACGAGATCGTCGTGGGCTGTATCGGGGGCAGAATCCATTGCCTGTCGGCCGATGGAGACTGGCGATGGAGTGCCGACGCGATGCGCGCCGAAGCCGGATATCACAGACCGCTGATGGTGGATTGGAGTGCTGGGCCGCACGTCATCGCGGTTGGCGACGACTACTGTTCGATGCGATGCATGGACGGCTCGGGCAAAGAAGTGTGGCGGCACGTCAGCAGGGGAGCGATATCGTCGCAGGCGGGCGCAACGCCGCTCGTCGTCGTCGGCGAGTGCCGGTTCTTCATAGCGAACAGCCAGACCGGGCAGCAGATAGTCTCGGCCGCTGGCGAGGAGTTGTGGTACGGCGCGTATGCCGGGGGCAATCAGCCGTTCGGCCCGTCCGTCGCGGACGTCGACGGTGACGGATCGCCCGAGTTGCTGATGATCCGGCGTGGCTGCAACACGCTGTGGATACTCGGTGCCGACGGGGAGGCCAAAGCTACGGTCGACCTCGGGGGCAGCATGTCCGGTGCACCTGTAGTCGCCGACCTGGACGATGACGGGGGGCCGGAGTTCGTGGTGGTCGACCAGGCCACCGGGGTGGTACGAGCGATGCGGGTCCGCGACGCTGAACCCGGCGGCGCGATCTCGTGGCCGACAAGCCGAGGACCGTTCGACGGCAGGTGCAGCGTCCTGCGAGACGATCCCGTCGGCACCGTCGCTTCGGAGCGCGGCCCTGCGGTGACGGGCGCGCCGCTTGCGCGCGAGCTGCCCGTGTCCTTACGAACCGGCGGACAGGGCATCAAGTACGCCCTCGCGGCCGACGAGGCCGACGCAACCATATTCACGGAGACGACCGGCCCCGATTCGGTGAGGCACGTGTTCGTCCGCTGTGCAGGCGATGAGCAGCATGGGTGGATCGACGCGATCGACCGTGGGAGCTATCGGCTTCGCGGCGAGATGCACACCGTGGACGGGAACGTCTCGCGCGTCTCTGACGAGACCATCGACTTCGAACCGTATGCCGCCGAACGCGAGCGAGGACGCGATCTGCTGGATCGGCTCCGATCGTTGGCCGATGAGCGTGCTGAGTCGAGCGCGCCGAGCGAGGCCGACAGACAGGTGGCTCGGGCCGAACACGAATGGGATCGCCTGCTCGCGTTGGCCGACCTAGGCGAGGCCGTTCCGCACCTCTTGCAGGACGTGAACGGACACCTGGCTGCCATCGAGCGCCTGCTCTCGCTACGTAGGCACACACACGAACGCCTGCCCGGAGGCGATGCGGAGATGGTGGTCTGGGTACAGCCGCATCCGTGGACGCCGTTCGATCCGCTCACGGACGCGCCGGATGAATCGCAGTCGGACAGCATATCGGTGAGGACGGAGCGCAGGTCGCACGAGGCGAGCGTCGTCTCGGTGGCGAACGCGACCGATGGACCTCTGACGGTTCGGGCTTGGCTAGGGCCGTGGGAAGGCGGCTCCGAGTTGCCGGGGCCGGGTTCGGTAGAGCTGCGCCGACGGGTCTTCGTGCCGACGGCGCGAGGCAACATGACGGCCGACTCGCTGCCCCGGCTCGACGAGGCAGGGCTGCTGACGATCCCGACCGGCGAATCGGTGCGCCTCTGGATCGATTGGTCGGCGGGAGACCTGCCCGCTGGGGCCTACACCACCACGCTTCACCTGCGCGCCGTTACGGTGTCGGCCCAGGCATGGGAGGTGCCCGTGTCGTGGGAGGTGCTTCCGGTCGCGCTCCCCGAGCGCTCTCCGCTCTGGTTCCACGTCTGGGCGTACGACGGACGCACGGTGTTCCCGGACGAAGATGCGGTATTCGAGGACCTCGCGGACCATCACGTGAACGTGTACGACCTGCCCTTTCCGAGGGTCACCTACGACTCGGCCGGCACGACGCCCGAAATCGATTGGACCGCCGCCGACCGCGTTCTGCGACTCGCTCCCGAGGGGTCGTTCTTTCTCTGGAGCGGCAACGAGAACGCCGCATCGCCCGAGGAGGGCGCGCCACCGGTGGGGTCGGAGGAGTGGAGAGTGGCCTTCGACAGCCTCGTCGGCGCATGGATCGGCTACCTCCAATCGCACGGCATAGGGTATGACAGGCACGCGATATACATCATCGACGAGCCGGGGATAGAGGGCGGCAGACGAGTCGAGTTCCACGACCACAATGCGCGGCTGTTCAGGGCCGCCGACCCGGAGATCAGGATATTCGCGAACCCGGCGGGCGGCGCCACCGCCGAGCACATCGACAGACTGTTCGAGACGACGGACATATTCGACCCGATCTGGCAGTGGCCGGAGCGCTATGTGCACCTCGATACCATACTCGACCGTGCCGACACCGTGTGGACGTATTCCTGCGGCGACGGCGCGCGCGAGCAAACCAGAATGCAATACTATTGGGCGCCGATGTGGACCGCGGCGTCTCTTGGAATGACGGGCCTCGGGTTCTGGTCGTATGCGGGGCGCAGCGTCGATTTCTGGCAGGGCGAGACGCCACAAGGCTGCGACTGGGAACTCGTGTACACCGGCGATGGAACGGTCGTGCCCAGCCATCGGTGGCAGGGCGTACGGATCGGCATCGAAGACTATGCGCGCCTGTGGATGCTGGCCGCCGGGGCCGATAGCGCGGACGAATCGGGGGACGGACGCGGCGCGAAGCGGCTCAGGGACGAGCGGCAGGCCATCATCGACGAGGCCATCGCGAGCGGCCTGGACGAAGCGGTCATCGCCGGAGCGCGGGATCGCATGAGAGACATGCTGCTCGGCCTCACGTAGACTGTTCCCGGCTGAACACGATGCATGGGAACGGAGTGCGGACCGCCCCGATACTTGCGGCCCGCGGCATCACCGACCTCCCGCGACACCCCTCTCGGTACCAACCCCGGCTGCCCGGGACACCCGTTGATGTAACGTGGCTGCGAATCCCGATCAGGTGTACGTGCGATACTCTCACACAACTGATGCGAGGAGGAATCCGACCATGGCATCCGCGATCACCGAGCCACGAACCGAGCGCCGCTTCGTTCGACGCCGTACCGCGCTTCCCCTCGCTGCATTGGCTGCACTGGCTGCGGCATTCGGCCTGGCTCGCGCAGAGGAGGTCCGCCCTGACGATCCTGTTCCGCGCCGTCCTTACCCGTTCCACGTGTTCGGCGTGCACGAGCCGTCGGGCAGGATCGCGCTTGTGGAGGAGACGGAGCGCAGGAATAACGTCCGTGGCGCACACGTTGCGGTGATCGACGTTCGCACCGGCGAAGAACTGGGCGTACCCGCTCTGCGCGGTGACTACAATCGGTCCGGCGCCGTGGGGCGGCCCATGTTCCTGCGCGATGTTGGTTCGGTTGCCTTCAAGGGGTTCGGGCGCCACAACATGTATGCGCTGCACGTCTACGACGTCGACCGCGACACGACGCGCGTTGTGTACGACCCGGAGCGCACCGCACTCGGAATCGGTTCGAGCCTAGTCGAGCTGCCGGACCGGTCGGGCTTCTCGTTCGCTGCGTGGGGGCGACGCGACTACGGTGTGGACCCCGATGCCGGCATATACTCGCTCCGCCTTGCGGACGGATTGGTCACGAAGCTCGTTGGCGACTCGACTCTGTCGTTCGGACCGCATGCGTGGTCGCCCGATGGCACGCGCATGGCTTTCTACCGAGGTCGCACCGTCCCGGCCAAGGGTACCTACGCCCCGAAGGAATTGCCCACCCAGGTCGGGATCTTGGACCTGGCGAACGGCGGCGTTCGCGTCGTGCCCGCTCCGGACACGCTGTTCACCGAGATAAGTGCGTATCCGTGGTCTCCGGACGGGTCCACGCTGTGCATCGTGGAGTTCGCCGCCGACCGATCGGAGTGGGTCGATGCGACCATACGCAGCCGCTCGATGAGGATCGTCTCGGCGGACGACCTGTCAACCGTGTGCCGGCTCGACGACCCCGACGTGTATGCAGCGGGTTTCGCGCCCGATGGACGTGTGTGGGCGGTCTCGCCGAGTGGCCTCTGGTGGTACATGATCGCGACCGACAGCGACAAGTCGGAACTGGTACCCACCGACAGCATTCCCGGCTTTCGTGGGCAGCCCACGTTCGCCCTGCCGTCGGGGAACATGTACCACATGCGAGCCGACACGCTGTTCCGCGTCACCCCCGATGGCGTCCGGACACCTGTCGTGCTGTCCGGCGCCAAGTACGAGCCTGTGCGGGCCGACACGGAGGAATACTCGTTCTTCGCGCGAGACAGCCTGGAGATTCCCTGCCACAGGTATGCGCCGGGCAGCCTGGACCCCGACCTGCCCGTTGTCGTCTTCCTCCACGGAGGGCCGCCGCATCCGCTCATGAATACCGTGCCGCAGGTCCTCGGCCTGCTCGATGCGGGGTTCGAGGTCGTGCAGCCGGCGTACCGAGGCAGCCGCGTTCGCGGCACCAAACGCCACGAAGCCGGCCGCTACGTCGTGGGCGTGAAGGACGTCGACGACGTGACGGATTGCGTCTTGGATTACCGCACGCGTTTCGGTGGCGATCGAGATTTCGCTGTATTCGGCATCAGCTACGGCGCATATCTGGCGATGTTGGCGGTGGCGCGCGAAGATGCCCCGTTTGTCGGCGCCGTGGCGTTGTCGGGGTCGGTGAGGATGTTCGTTTGGCCGCACTTCTACGCCTACGCGTTGTCTCCCGAACTCGACTCGACCGGTCGGGCCGAGCGGCTGCGGCTGATCGCCCCGATAGAGCAGGCGCATCGCATACGCGTCCCGCTCCTTGTCGCGGGTGGTGGATGGGAGCCGTCCATTGGCACAGAGCGGGATTGGCGAGGCATGCGCGACCGCGTGCGGGCAAACGGCGCCCGCGCCGAGTTGCTCTACTACGCCGATGACGATCACACGTTGCCCGTTCACCACTACGAGTTCGTCGAGCGAATGGCGAAGTTCTTGTCGGGACTAGACTAGCAGGGGCGTCCGGGTCAGCGCGGC
>CAZSJP010000127.1:6880-8998 GCA_964606675.1 uncultured bacterium | reverse complement strand
CCCAGCCCGTCCACCCGCACGACGTCTGTCCGCTCGGCCCCGGACGGATTGTGGACGACGATCCGCATCTCGCCCTCGGCGCCCGAGACGTTCGCGGATATGGACATAGCGGCAGCGGAGAGCATTTTCTGCGATTCGTCCGCGGCATGGTACGCGTGCCGGCTCTTGTCGATCCAGTTAGCGTCCTGAGTCGGTCCGGCGGGCTTGGACATTCCCCACGTGTGCTCGTCGAACATGAGCACGTCCTCCCACGCGCGCGCTATACGCTCGCGTGGATAGTCGGCTCCCGCGGTCGATGCGATGGCGGAGAGCTTCTCGACGGCCGTCATCCTGCTGTGTGTAACCCGATTCAGGCCTGTCTCGTGGGCCGATGAGAGAGCGCCCACAACGTAGTCGGTGTCCGGTAGTTCTCCGCGCCAGACGGGAGTGTCGTCGTCGACGCCGCGTTCGAGGTGCTCGAAGAACATCGTGTTCGTGCCAACGACGAGTCTGGGGTAGGCCCATCGCGAGTTCCAGTCCTTCGCAAGATGGCTGCACGTGACGTCCGGCGGCCAGTTGTCCATCCCGCCGTACGCGTACCTCACCGCGTCGAAGGCGTATCCCTGCTCTTCCATCGGACTCAGCATGCCGGGAAGCTCCGACTCGACGTGGCCGACTGTCTTCGGCGTCCAGAAGCCGTATCCGGCGCAGTAGTAGACTAGCACGCGACCGCCGTCGGGACCCTCCCACCAGAAGGCATCGGGTATGCCGCGCGGCACTGCGGCTTCCGGGTTCCAGAACCCGTGGACAGTGTAGCCCCATGTGAAGTAGGTCGGTAGTCCGGCGAAGAAATACCTCACGCCTGCATCGGCCAGGACCGACGCCAGCCCCCACGCTAGGCCGGGCACGTCCGTGATGGCCGCCGACGTCAGGCGAACCCCGTGCCGACGCGCCAGGTCGAACGATGGGTACATCAGACGAACAAGCTCCTCGTGGCTGCACAGGTTGCTGATCTGGTTGCCGAACAGCGCGGGCACTTCGACGCGCCCTTCGTCGATCCGCCCGATCAGCTCGGAGCGTTGGTCGGGAGTGCAAGTTCTGAGGAAGTCGACGATGGACCACGACTGTTCCGCCATGTATCGGAACTGCGCTTCAGGCGGGTAGCTGTCGGTCTCGTTGCAGAACTCGATGACCTGTCCGTAGAACGTACGGTAGTCTTCGAGCACGTTCTCGATGGTGTCGGTGTAGCCGTAGTCGTGATGCGCGATCGGGACGAGATAGACCGACCAGTGCCTCGCGGGGCGCCAGTCGATTTCGGCTCGGTCGACCTCGGCGCCGCCATCCATCAGCGTGAACAGCGCGGGGCCGGCCTCGCGCACATCGGGCACGAGCACTTGGAACGCGCCGTCGGGTTGCCGGGCCATGTCGGCCGTACCGGCGGCGGCTCCGATGCGATACGCCATCTTGAGGCCGTCGGCAGATTCGGCTCCGTTGAGCGTAACGTCTACGGCTCGAAGCATGCCGCGCTCGGCCTCGGCGAGGTATATGGTTGGGATGACTGAGGAGATACGCACTACCACCTCCGGAAGCCCTACTCGACTCGCACCTCGCGTATCGACGTGTCGTGGCGGCTAGAAACACTTCCCGGATAGACCGCACGTACGGTCAGTTCCAGGAAGAATGCCGTCTTCGACCGTGGAAGCTCAAACGACTGCCATTGATCCGTATCCTGCAAGCGCCACTCATGCACAGAGCCGTCGGAGAGGCGTATGTCGATTCGGCTGCATCGGTTGTTGGCTGCGAAGCCGCTGCCGCCGACACTCCCATTCAGTACCGACACCCGGCTGACCCGCTTCGCTGCCGGGAACTCGAGCCGGAGCCGTTCGCCTATGCCGTCGCCTCGTAAGCCCTCGGACCAGCAGGTTGCCGGGTCGCCGTCGAGCACGTTCCGGGCGGCAAATCGACCGGGCGCCGGACCTCGCAGTTCCGAAGTTGCTGACACCGATATCCCGGCAACCGAGCGCGGGGCCTCCGGCGTCGAGCTCGGCTGCGACACGAACTCGACTTCGCTCACGGATGCGTCCTGCCATCTGGACCCGGGATATGTGCTGCCTATCACGATCTGCACCGTGCGAGTGG
>CAZSJP010000127.1:0-6870 GCA_964606675.1 uncultured bacterium | reverse complement strand
CCGGGCCCGCCTCTTGAGCGAACTGGTCCGGCCGGCCGAGATCGATATCCTGCCAGCCTCGCACATCCTTGAGACGAACGACTCGATGCGCCTCGTTCGAGAATCTGATCGTGGCTTCCCGGATTCTGGCGTTCTGCCGCCAACGATCCTGCCGACCGGCAACCTTGTCGTATCCGTTGACGATCCGCATCCGCTCGATGGTGCGCTCGGTAGGGAACGTGAACATGAGCCACTGACCCGATGCGTTCTCGGCTGCCTCGCTCCAGCACGTCGAGAGGTCGCCGTCGAGCACGTTTGCGGGGATGAACCCGTCGCTGGTGCCCTCGTCGAGAGTCGACGATGCCGTCACCGTGGGTAGCCTGTTTGTCGACGCGCCGGCGGCGGTCGCGGCGCCATCGAACGCGATCTCGCTTATGGCGGTGTCGTCCCATTTGCTGCCCGGATACGCCTCGTCGATCGTCAACTGCACCCATCCGGTGGCGATTGGTCGGGGGAGGTCCAGGGCTTGCCAATCGCGCGTATCCTGCATGTTCCATCGCAGTTGAGATCCGTCCGAGAAGCGCAGAGTCGCGCGCCTCACGCGGGGGTTCTGTACCCATCTATCGGAGCGCCCATCTACTTTGTCGTATCCGTTGATGACCCGCACACGGGCGAGCGTACGCGGTCGGGGGAACTCGATGCGCAACCACTGCCCGATGCCGAAGCCCTGCTCGCCTTCGGACCATGAGGTCCTCCTGTCGCCGTCTATCGCGTTATGAGCTCCGTATCCGTCTGCGCCACTGCCTTCTTCGAGCGCCGAGGAGGCTCTGGCCATCATCGTTGGGGCACCGGCGGATGCGCTTGCGGCGATGCCCGTCGGGACATCGGAATCGACCGTGAACTCGCTGATCGACGCGTCGTTCCAGTCGGTTCGGCTGCCTCTGTATGTGTCTTCGATGGTGAACGTCACGTTCCGCGAGACGACCGGGGCGGGCAGGACGAACTCCTGCCATTCCCGCGTGTCGCTGAGCCGCCAGTCGAACGACGTGCCGTCGGAGAGCCTGATGGACGCGCGCCGTACTCTGTTGTTCTGCCGCCACCGTACACCTTTGTCGTAGCCGTTTATGATTCGTATGCGCCGCACGGTTCTGGGCGATGGGAAGCGCACCTGAATCCACTCGCCATTGCCGCCGCCCTCGCCACCTTCGGCCCAGCACGTGGTGGGGTCGCCGTCGAGCAGGTTGAAGGCCCTATACGTCAGCTCTCCGAAGGGGTTAAGCTCGCTGGATACGGTGACGAGGTCGGTCTTCGGAACCGCTTCGCCACGGTCGGCGAGATAGCCGGTCGAGCCGGCTCTGAAGTTCGTTACGGTACGCACCGCTTTCGCGTTCGTGAGACGTACGCTGATGATGTGGCGATACAGCCTGGCGGTCTCGGCTCCGAGCACGGTTCCCGGTTGACCGACGAGAGCGGCGTGCAGGCGAGGCATGCTGATGACCGGGGTGCCCCTCTCGACGTAGTTGCGCAACTCCGATATCCTGACGGTGCCACGGCCGCCGCGCTCTCTGTCTCTCAGCCGAATGCAGCCGAGTGTGCGACGATTCGGCCCTCCGTGAATGCCGATCGCGCCGCCGGTGCTTCTACGCCTCCGGTCGTCATGGTTGGGATAGTCGAGTAGGAAGAACCACGGGCCGGTACGCCTATCGGGGTGGCGCTTCCTCAACTCCGTGACGCGATATACACCTTCCGGTGTCGAGCGGTCGCCCTCGCGTTTCTTCGGTTCGTCTCTGAGGCCATACTGTGTTCGATAGCGCTTCACGACCTTGACGCCGGTGGCCTGCCCGCCGCTGATGACGAACTCCATCACATAGAGCCACGACGCGTCGCGATTGGCGCGCCCAGAAGCGCTGTGGCCCTTGGTGTGCACCAGGAAATACGAAGCCCGAGGCAACGAGCCTCGCGCTATGTCGCCGCAGAAGGCGAGCAGGCAGACGGCTGCCAGCGAGACGGTCGTGCGCAAGCTGTATCCCACCATCGTTTCGCTCCGTGGTTCAACGAGCGTTCTCCTGCGGGGAATGCAGGGGTTCGGCCGACGTGCATTTCCTTGCGTACAGACGGTCAAATCGTAATGCTGTCGCGATCCGGGCGCCAGTCCCGGCCGGCGCAAGCAGCGCTTCCGGCGCCCTGGCGTACGTGAAGAAGGGCGGACATAGCCCACCCCTCGACACAGTACAGAGCATTCCGAGACCGTTCCGACCGGCCCCGATGCGAACCCTACAGCGGTCGCTCCAAGAGATCGACTTCCACCGCCGGCGCTTCGGGGTCGCCGAGATCGAACGCGAGCGTCTTGATCTCGTGATGGCCGATATCCACTTCGGCCCGCATGCCATGCCGCGGCAATTCGACGGTCGCTTGGCAGCCAACGCCGTGCGCTTCGTACATGCGCACTATCAGTCGCTTCCCATCCTGCGACCGCTTGACGACCGTTCCAACGACGTTCTCCGGGCCGATCTCGACCAGCCCGACGCCCTCTTTCGGCAACGATCCGCCATGGTACGGCTCAACCATCCCGACCATCGCAGTGTTGAACTCCTCACCCTTCCTGGGCGCAATCGTCTTTCGCCAGTCGTCGTCGTGAGGAACCAGCGAATAGCCGAACCTGCTCTTGCCGAGGTCTACGTAGTGATACTTCTCCTTTGGAGTGAGTTGTCGCGTCGCGTGGAAGCCGTATATGGCGGTGCGCAATACCGTCATTCTCATCTCGCCGTCGAGGGTGTCGAAGCCGTATTTGCCGTCATTGACTAACGTTATTCCGGCGCGCTTGCCGTCGAGGGTGCCAGTAACGTCGATCCACTTCTGCCCCGGGTCTTCGTGGCCGTTCGCTTTTCGCTCCTGGTACGAATACGGTATCTCGTACGTCGCTGCGGCGTCGGAAGCGGACGTAGGGACGGTTAGCTTGACGGCCGTGTGGCGCTCCTGGAAATCGATGTCAGCTTCGACGTCGACCCGATCGATGCCGGGATAGACGCTGATCCGCTGGACGAGGGTCGATTGGCCGTACCGCGACTTGGCCTCTATCGTGCCGCGAACAGGCCCCTGCTCGACGAGACGCACGTCTCCGTTGGCGTAGAAACGCCCGATCTCCTCACGGTAGCTGCAGACGTGATGGCTCCATGTATCGGATGGGTCTTTCATGACGGCCACCATGCTGCCCTGACCTGCAAGCAACTCGGGGCCACCGGTGGTCCTGAGGCTGGAGACGGCTCCGGAAACCGGATCGACCTCGACCGTGAGGAACTCATTTGAGAGCGACGCGGGCCCGCAAATCAACGACGAGGGTTGTATGACGGTGTCGTAGTTGTCCACCATGTGATCGAGCTTCAGGCGGTAGACGCGGTATCCGAGGGCGGGCACGTCGGCCACGAACATGATCGACACGCGGCCCCTGTCGCCACCTTCCTCCTTGCCGACGATCTGTGCGTGCAGTTCGTTGCCTTCCTCATCTGTCAGCACGACGAGATTCGGAACGACGGCGACTTCGGCGGTTACGGTGACCACGTCCTTGCGCTGCCAGGTGCTCGGGTTGAAGACCACGGCCGCGAGATTTTCGCCGCGCGTGTCTACGTTCCTCGCGATCGTGCGCAACGCGATCTTCTCCGCCGTGTCGGCGACTTCAAGTGCCTTGCCGTACATGTTGTAGACGTCTTCGTAAGCATTCGCTATCGAGGTTCCGGCGAGGACGTCGTGGAACTGGTTGAAGAGCACGTCGCGCCACGCGTCGCGTAGCTCGACCGATGGATAACCGCAGCCGTACAGGGTGTCGGCGACGGCCGCGAAGCGCTCGGCGGACATCAGAGCCTGCTCGCATCGTCTGTTGAACTCCTTCACCGCGGAAACGACGCTGTAGCAACCGACGGCATGATGCTGCAAGTCGTCGGTGATGACCGGGAAATCCGTCTTCTCGGCACGAACAGCGTCGAAGAAATCGCTGCAGCGTGAGTATATGGCTTCGGCGGCGTCGGCTTTCTCGTTGTATTCGGCTATTCCCTTGAAGTTCTCTTTCGTCGGGCCGCCGCCGTGGTTGCCGACGCCGTAGAAGCACATTACGTGGCTGACGCCGTCGGCTACCTGATCGACGGTCTCTTCGATCCGCGCGACAAGTTCGCTTGAATCGGCTCCGAAAGCGTAGTAGTGCGGCGGGCGACATGCCAGCACGCGGCTGCCATCCGGCGATTCCCACCAGAATATCTGCGGGAGGTCGTTGGAGTTGCTGTCGTACTCCGCGAACTCGCGCTGCTCGGGGCGGAAAAAGACGTAGCAGTCGAAGCCGGTCTTGGCGAGTATCTGCGGCAGGTTGCCGTTGTGTCCGAAGGTGTCGACGTTGTAGCCGACGGCAGTCTCAACGCCGAACTTGTCGTGGAAATACTCCTTGGCGTACATCGCCTGTCGCACGTACGATTCGCCACCGGGAACGTTGCAGTCGGGCTGCTCCCACCATCCGTTGACGATATCCCATCGACCCTCGGCGACGCGTTTCTCGATTTCGGCGAACATCTCCGGGTCGTCTTCCTCGATCCAGAGGTACGAGCTTGCGGAGCTCCTGGTGAAGATAAACTCCGGCGTTTCGTTCATCCTGTCGAGCGCCGACCGACAGGTATCCCACACCTCCTTGCGCCCTTCGTCGAGCCGCCACAGCCATACCGGGTCGATGTGCGCGTTGCCGATCATGTGGACCGTAGGCTTGTTCTTACCGTTCGCCATCGTGTATGCCTTCCCACAGAGGATTTCTTCGTCTTGCGATCGAGAACCGCGAAAATGTAGCTACTCGCCCCACAGGCCCCAACGGGAACGGCTCGCGTTGACATGCCGGTCGGGGGCGCTTATCAATTAGCCAGGACCTCGATTGCCGATATCGCAGGATGGAGATATACATGACGCCACGCGACCGATTGCTCACCGCGATCAATAATGGGAAGCCCGATCACCTTCCTGCCCAAGTGCATGGCTGGATGGGGTATTATTTGTCGACATACCTCGACGGCGTCGACCAATGGGCGGCATACGAGCGCTTCGACATGGATATGGTGATATACACGGGCCCAGCCCACGTTCCTGACGACAAGGCGGACTCGAAGTGGGTGCGCACACGGCATCCGTCGACGACCGGCTCGGACGGCGTTACGTCGTGGCGCGAAACTATCACGACTCCCCACGGCGATCTGACGATGGCCTATGCGAGCAACGAGATCACCACGTGGGAGACCGAGTACCCAGTCAAAAACCAGCGCGATTTCGAGTTGTTCGAGAGGTACGCTCCAGCGCCGAAGAACGACTGGTCGGGCATCGACGCGATCAGGGACCGCCTGGGCGACCGCGGGATACTCCGCGCCGGCAGCGGCGGCTATGGGCAGGGCAGTCCCTGGCAGGACATCTGTACGCAGATGGGGACGGTCAAGGCGATCATGATGGCGATGGATAACCCCGGCCACATGCACCACATGCTCGAGACGATCCTTCACAAGCGCCTTGAGACGCTCGACAAATCGGACGCGAACCCGACGGACATGGTCGAGTGCGGCGGCGGCGCCGGATCCGACACCGTGATAAGCCCGGCGCTGCACGAAGAGTTCTGCCTTCCGTACGACAAGCGACAGCACGACGCGATACACGCCAAGTCGCCAGAGATCAAGATCGTGTATCATCTCTGCGGCGGGCTAATGCACATGCTCGATCTCGTGGTCCGAAACGGTGCCGACGGACTGGAGACGATGACTCCGGCGAGCATGGGCGGCAATGCCGATTTGGCCGAAGCGACGAGACGGGTCGGCGACAGACTGTTCTTCATCGGCGGCTTCGACCAGCAGATCGGATTCGAGAAGGGCGCACCCGAGGACGCCGCGCGGCTCGTTCGCGAATGCCACGAAGGCTGCCCGAACGGCGGCTACATCTGCTGCGCATCGGATCACTTTTTCCACGGCCCGCCCGAGAACATGCAGGCATTCGCCGACGCGGCGAAGGAATGTCAGTACAACTAGCGTCCAGGTCGGCGTAGTGACCGGACAGTTGCCTCGGAAGGAACGCGGAGCCGTGCGACCGAATCCGCTCAAGGGGAAGTTGGCCAACCGCGGGATCGCTGCCGGAATCATGCTACGCGGCTTCACGGACGCTGAAGCGGGGCCGCTCCTCAGGCGCGCAGGTGTCGACTTCGTGATAGTCGACAACGAGCACACGTCGATGAACCTTGAGACGCTCGGGATGCTCTGCACGGTACTTCGCCTCGCGAACGTGCCGCCTGTAGTCCGAGTGCCTGACGCGGACTACCACCTCATCGCACAGCGACTCGACGCTGGAGCGATGGGCGTCATGGTACCACGCGTGAAGGCGCGTGCCGACGTCGAGAGTGTCGTCGCCTGCGTCAAGTATCCGCCGGATGGAGAGCGCGGCTCCGCCGTGCGCCCACTGTTTACCGACTATGACACGACGGGCTCGCCGGCCGGCGACTTGCAGTGGATCAACGACAACACGTTCGTCGCAATCCAGATTGAGACGCTCGAAGCGATGGATGACCTCGACGGCCTGCTCAGCGTCCCCGGTGTCGACGCAACCGTCATGGGGCCGCAGGATCTATCCATCGCGCTCGGTGTACCGGGCGAGCATCGGCATTCGAAAGTGCTCCATGCTATCGACGAAATGATTGCGGCTTGCGACCGTCACAACGTAGCGCCGGGAATACACGTGCGGAGCATTGAGCATTTGCTCGAGTACCGCGCGAAGGGCATGCGCTTCCTGCCGTGCTCGACGGACATCGAGTTTATGCTCGGCGGCATATCCGACGCAATGGAGCGGCTCAAAGCGTAGGCGCGGCCGTGCCGGCGCGATGAAATGCGTCGC
>CAZSJP010000126.1:0-9011 GCA_964606675.1 uncultured bacterium | reverse complement strand
AAAAACATGAAGAATGTCTTCAAATCAAGAATTTTAGTGTATTTCTGATGAAACCTCTCGGCCTTCATTTCTGCAGCCAGATCGAGGGTGGCCCTCAACTCCTCTTCGGCCCAGTCCTGGGTGGTAATCAGATGTTTTCCGTGCAGTCCGCCGATTCTCATGCTATCGCCTCCCCGGCTTTATTTTTTTTCTTTTTGCTTACTTAAGAATAAGCTTAAATGTCGTTGTTATTTTTCAACACCGGACAGCGGATATTGTAGAACCACAAGCAACCACTTGTCAACGCCTTGTTACTATATTTTTATATGCCCTACACTTCACAACCCTTCCGCGACATGGAGCAGACGCACCACCGGGGAGAGCAATGTCCTGGTGAAGCGCTTGAGTTCTCCGTTTTTCACGATCACGTCCGCCAACGGCGGCGAGCAGCGGTAGTAGAGATCCACCAGCGCCCGGCCCGGCACCGTGGGTAGCAGGAAGCGGTCCCGAAAGCGACGCAGCGTCACCACGTCGTTTTCAAAAGGTGTCCCGTAGGCGGCGGTGGCGATGAAGCAGCTAGCGCCGCCCGGGCCCGTTTCGCGGTTGCCGGGTCCGCCGCCTGCCGGTGCCGGCCCCACCAGAACCGTCACGTTGGCCTCCCGGCTCCGGTCCCGGCTGTCGTCGACATAGAGCTTGAAGTAGTAGTATCCGATTACCGGGGGTTTGAAGGACGGCACCGCGCTGTAGGGATCGTCCAGCACCACCATGGGGCCGCCTGTCTGCTCCCACTGGTACACCAGGGTGTCCTGGGGATCATCGTCGAAACTGGGCAGACCGTTCATCACCACCGGCGTACCCACGATACCGTCCTCGATGGCCTCGTCTACCACCCTGGCCACCGGCACGTGCTCGTCGTCGCTGTGGATCACTATCCATACCAGGTCGGGAGCGCTCTCGTACTCGCCGTCGAACACCGTCAGCTGGAACAGGCAGGCGCCGGTGTCGGACGGTGTGAAGGCGGGCTGTGCCGTATACGGGTCAGAAAGAGCCGACGACGGCCCCAGAAGCTGCGTCCAGGTGTAGTCCAGGACATCCAGCGGATCGAGATCGTAGCTCCCGCTGCCGTCCAGGGTAACCAGGTCGGCGATATCCACTTCCAGCTGATCGTCACCGGCGTCGGCTACCGGGGGTGTGCTGTCGCCGATAACCGTCACCATGATCTCTTTCGGGCGCCCGGTTACGTCACCCGCCGCCACGTCCAGCTTGAATCCATACACCCCCTGCTCCACCGGCGATACCAGCAGGTCCCACACCGCCGGGTTTTCGATCAGTACCCTGGTCCCCCGGACCTGGCTCCACGCCGGGGTGACCTCACTCTCGTTCAGGCCCAGCACCGTGCCGTCCAGGATGATCTCCTCACCCAGCGCGCATTGCCAGGTCGCCTGCGGTGCGCCTTCCACCATGATTTCGGCCACGGGATACGGTTTAACAGGATCGATCACGTTGATAGTCACGTAGGAGGGAAGCGAGTCGGCTTCTCCGTCGTTCACCACCAGCTTGAACACATACGAGCCCGCCTTATTTGGACGGACCATGGCCTTGACCTTGGTGGAGCGAAGAACCTTTACGGCCGGACCGCTTACCTGCTCCCAGAGATAGGTGATCGGATCGCCGTCGGGGTCCCGACTCTCGTGCCCGTCGAGCAGAATGCGGGCCCCGACGTGCTGCTGCATGCCCATGCCGGCATCGGCGATGGGAATCTTGTTGCCGTAGGGATCGTTCACCGTGATCTCCACCCCGGCTTCGTCGTTCAGCCCGTCGGCATCGGTGACCGTCAGCAGAAACGTGTAAACCCCGGGTGGGAGGGGGAATGTGTCGAACCCGGCCCGGGTCACCGGCTCCGGGGTTTGCCCTTTCGGGCGCATCGGCCTCACTCTCAGCGGCTGGACCGTGCCGTCCTGGGTAAGGGTCACCTCCTGCGGGCCCGAGATCCACTCCCAGGTGTAGCTGACGATGTCGTTGTACCCGGCGTAGCTGTTGGGATCGCGGCTGGCACAGCCTTCCAGCACCACGTCCAGGTCCGTGCCGCCGTCCTTGTTCACGGCGCGGTTCTTCCCTGGCTTGGCCATGGGTTTTCCGTTCAGGATGGTGATTTCCACGGTGTCCTGGTCCGTCACACCGAAGGAGTCTTCCACCTCCAGGGTGAACTCGTAGGTCCCCTTGGCCCGGCCGGCGAAGGCCACCTCCTCGTTGGTGGCCCCGGTGATACCCAGGTTGAAGGGACCGCTGTCCTGGGTCCAGGAGTAGCCGAGCGTGTTCCCGTCGGGATCCGTGCTGCCGGACGCATTGAGCCGTACCAGGCGGGGCTGCGTTTCCTGGTCCTCTCCGGCGTCGGCCGCCGGCGGATGGTTGTTGTCCACCTCGACAGCCTGGTTGTCTGCCTGGTCAAGAAGCGAGTGTTCGTCGCCATCATTTTTGTACCGGTAGAACGGTTCCCCGGTGATTTCGGTGCCGGGCGCCAGGGTGATGGTAACGGTGTCGGCGGCGATGGCCATGGCCCCGTCGGTCAGGCCGTCTAGCAGGTCGGTGCTCCCGTCGGCGTCGATCAGGTCCCAGTCACCAATGTCTTCATTCCCGGTCCCCAGGGGCTCGGAGAAGGTGAAGGTGACTGTGGGCGGCCCGGCGTCCGGGTCATGGTCCACCGACCATATCACCGGGGAAGCCTTGTCGATGGTGGACAGGGGGCCGGCGGACAGCAGCGGATGGCCCTCCGTGTCCTTTAGCATGCCCTGGGTATAAGTGAGATCGGGCGTTTCTCCCGAGCCCAGCACACCGTCGGTGAAGGTGAGGTAGATTACGCTGTCATCGGCGCCGTCCCCGGCGGTACCCGGGGAGAAGGATTCGCCATCCACGCCATCTATATCGAAGTCGCCGGCGGTGACCGTGGCGTCGTCCACAGCGGCGGAAAAGGTTACCTTCACGGCGTCGATGTAGCCGTCCCCGTCAAGGTCGCAGGTCTCCGCCGACAGGATGGTCACCGTGTCCAGATCAACGGCGGACCAGAACCCGGCGCTCAGGTCCACGGTGAAGGTTCCGGAGGGGCCGATGGCCGATGGCTGCCCCACCGTGTAGGACACCGCGCCGCCGGGGAAGGTCCGGGCGCTGCCGCCGGAGGATAAGACATCCCGGATCAGCACCATGTCGCCGCTTATGGGCCCGGAAGGCGCCGCCCGGGCGACCGGGCAGGATAGCATGGAAACGAGCAGGGCCGCGCAGAAGAGGAGAAATGATTGTTTTCTCATTGTTCTTTCCTCTCAGCGGCCGTCAATTGCTCTGGGGATCAGAAACCTGCACGCCTGCCTGCTCTTCAAGGACCTCGATTCGTTCCAGGAGGATTTCATTCTGCCGGGTCAACGCTTCGATCACTTTCTGGTGGTCCTGGACCTCCTTCAACAGGAGGACCGACAACATCGGATACTGGACGGACTCCGGTATAATTTCCTCCGAGGTGCTCCCCTCCACAACGTCTTTTTCTTTTGCATATATTGCCAGGTCAGGAATAACTTCGGCCACTTCCTCCGCAATTAATCCGAAGGTTTTCTTATCACTTCCATTCAAATAAAAAAACGAAACAGGCCGCAGATCATATATACCTTTGGTGTCAATTTCGATGTCCCGTATGCCTGTTTTGTACCGTATTGATGAAGATGGCGCCCGTACAAGCTGCCCGTTTGAGCCTATAATTACATTTGCAACGCCCACCATGACTTGCGATGCGTATATCCCCTGGCAGTAAAAACTGGTAATATTTGCATCTCCCAGCCGCACCTGGTTGTTGTCGGTGACCGTAACATTGTAGCCGATGGCGGTGGAGTTGGAGTAGTTGTTCCCGCCGGCATCCGCACCGTACCCGAGAAAGGTGTTGTTTGCGCCAGTGGTGTTGTCGTCGCCGGCACTGTGCCCGAGGAACGTGTTGCTGCTGCCGCTGGTATTGCCTGCACCGGCATTATAGCCGACACCAATGTTGCCTGTTCCGGTGGAGTTGTTCCCGCCGGCCTGGGATCCAACAAAGGTGTTTTCGCTGACGGTGCTGAATCTGCCGGCCCGGTAGCCAAGAAACGTGTTGTCGTCACCTTCAATGTTTGTACTGCCGGCGTCAAAACCTGCAAAGAAGTTATTTACTCCGGTTGTGTTGCTCAACCCGGCGTTATAACCGGCAAATAGATTATTTGCACCGGAGGTGTTACTCAACCCGGCCCGGGAGCCTAGAGCGGTGTTGTAATTAGCAGTGTTGGCATTGAGCGCCTGATTACCAACAGCAGTATTGTGGACAGCGGTTGAGCCGGATTCGCCGGCGTCGTAACCGACGAATGTATTAAAACTACCGGTGGTGTTGGTGGAACCGGCGTTCGCACCGCTAAAAACATTACGAGTGCCGGTGGTGGAAGCCACCCCGGCATTGTAGCCGACAGCCGTGTTATAGTACCCGCCGCTGCTGACATTAAGCGCTTTAAAGCCAAGCGCCGTGTTGTAGTCGGAGGTGGCTTCGGTCTTGAGCGCCTCGAACCCGAGTGCCGTGTTGTATCTTCCCGAAGTATTGGAGGAGCCGGCCGAAGAGCCAGCATAAGCAATAAAAGAGCCGGAGGTAGTTGCCACCCCGGCATAGGCGCCGACTGCGGTGTTACTATGACCGGTACTTACGTTAAGAGCTTTATAACCGAGCGCCGTGCTGTTGTTGCTGCTGGTGTTGGCTTTGAGCGCCTCGAACCCCAGCGCCGTATTGTACGATCCCGAGGTATTGGTGGAGAGCGCCAGCCTGCCCACGGCCGTGTTATTGACCCCGTTGGTGTTGGCGAAGAGCGTTTGATGGCCTACCGCCGTGTTGCTGTTGGATGTGATGTTGGAGTAGAGCGCTTCGACCCCGAGCGCCGTATTGTAGTCACCTGAGGTGATGCTATAGAGAGCTTTGGAGCCCACCGCCGTATTTTCCGTTCCTCCGTCACTTGAACGGAGCGCCCGGTAGCCGATGGCCGTGTTATTACTATCGCTCCTGCTGCTGGAAAGCGTTTCGAAGCCAAAAGCTGTATTGTAATTACCGTCTTCCGTATCATGCAGGGCGTTATAGCCCAGGGCTGAATTGCCCTGGCCCGAAGTGTTGAAATAAAGTGCCTCGTAGCCGACGGCGGTGTTATAACTCACAGTTGAACTCGAAAAGAGCGCGTTATAACCAACGGCCGTGTTTCCCACCCCGCTCGTATTGGAGTAGAGTGAGTTATAACCTAAGGCAATGTTCTGGGCCCCATCCGAGTTGGCATACAGCGATTCATACCCCAGGGCAATGTTTTCCCCCCCGGTAGTATTTGTCGTCAAGGCACGATAGCCGACAGCTGTATTGTCACTTGTGTCATTGTTCAAAAGAGCCTCATAGCCGATCGCTATGTTATAGCTTCCGGTCTCGTTGTTACGAAGCGCAGAATAGCCGACCGCCGTGTTGTTGATGCCATCATTATTAGTGGCTAGCGCATAACTACCGATGGCCACGTTGTTCTCTCCAAGCATGTTAAAGGTGAGTGCACTGGAGCCGACAGCGGTGTTGCGGCCGCCACCGTTGTTCGATGATTCGAGGGACCTGTACCCGACAGCCGTGTTGTGGCTGGAGGTGGAAGCTCTCAGAGAATTGTACCCGACAGCAGTGTTGTATGTCCCGGCTTCGTTAAGGAGGAGCGTATTACAGCCGAGAGCCGAATTATAAGCCCCGGTATTGGCATTACCGCTTCCGGTCCCGAGAAAAACGTAGCCTAAGTCGGTACTCGCTTTCGCGTCTGAAAGATCGTTGATGGCCGATGTGACCCAGGACAGTGTCCCCGAGCCGTCGGTCTTCATCAGCTGCCCGCTGGTGCCGTCGGATGTGGGATAGACCAGACCGGACGCGATCAGGACGCCGGTTACTTCCAGCGTGCCTCCGATGGCGGTGTTGCCCGAATCGTCGATGGTGACGGCGCTGTTCTGGAGGGTGGTGCCGCCGGTGCCGTCGAACCGCACGATGGCGTTATCGGTGGAGGATCCGGGACCGGAAATTCCCCCCCCGCCGCCTGATACGGTGGTCCATGACAGCGTGCCCGAGCCGTCGGTCTTCAAGACCTGACCGCTGGTGCCGTCGGCGGTGGGATAAGCCAGGCCCGAAGCGGTCAGCGATCCGGTTATGGTGGCGTTGTCGCTGATAGTCACCTCGGAGGTAGTGTGCCCGATGGTGATGGGCACTGCCGATGTGGCGGTGCCGAGATTGATGCCGTCGGTGGTGTCGGAAGTATCCAGGGTTATCTTGCCGTCGCTGTCAATGTCGATGAGAGCTTTACCAGCGCCGGTATTGGAAGCTGAGATAGTCAGTGTTTTGTCGGACGCGTTGTTGGCCGTCATGGTGAGATTCGAAGTATCCGCGGCATCGAGACCCAGCCCTCCCCCGCTATTGATGTCGATGAAGAGAGAGTTTATTTCAATTTCTGTAGCCGATGGGGAGCCGACGAGGATGACGCGGTCGCCAGCAGTCCCTATCTTGATTATGCCGTTATCGGCATCGGTTCCTAAACTGATTATACCGCCGCTGGAATCGATGGTGACGTTACCGGCCGGATTCAGGTCGATACCGTTGGTCCCTGCCACCGCAAATGCGCCGTCAGCGGTGTCGATGCTTACCTGGTCCAGGGTTGTGGCGCCATTAACGCCCAGCGTCCCGCCGATGGAGGTGTTCCCCGAATCGTCGATGGTGACGGAGCTGTTCTGGAGGGTCTTGCCACCGGTGCCGTCGAACCGTACAACGGCGTGGTCCGTGGAAGAGCCCGGACCACCCACGTCACCGGTGCCGCCGGACACGGTAACCCAGTCCAACGTGCCCGAACCGTCGGTCTTAAGCACCTGCCCGCTGGTGCCGTCCGAGGTGGGATAAGCCAGGCCGGAGGCGGTCAGAGCGCCGGTAACGCCGAGGAGTCCGGCGATAGCGGTGTTGCCACTTGCGGCGGCGACTGTGAATTTATTAGTGTTGATGTCGAAGTTCCCGTCAATGCCCGTAGCGCCGGTGACATCCAGCGTGCCGGCTATGGCGGTATTGCCGGTGCCGTCCGCCACCGTGAACTTGTTGGTGTCAATGGTCAGCCCGCCGTCGAGCGCGGCCGAGCCGGTCACGCCAAGCGTGCCGCCGACAGCGGTGTTGCCCGAATCATCGATGGTGACGGAGCTGTTCTGGAGGGTCTTGCCACCGGTGCCGTCGAACCGTACAACGGCGTGGTCCGTGGAAGAGCCCGGACCACCCACGTCACCGGTGCCGCCGGACACGGTAACCCAGTCCAACGTGCCCGAACCGTCGGTCTTAAGCACCTGCCCGCTGGTGCCGTCCGAGGTGGGATAAGCCAGGCCGGAGGCGGTCAGAGCGCCGGTAACGCCGAGGAGTCCGGCGATAGCGGTGTTGCCACTTGCGGCGGCGACTGTGAATTTATTAGTGTTGATGTCGAAGTTCCCGTCAATGCCCGTAGCGCCGGTGACATCCAGCGTGCCGGCTATGGCGGTATTGCCGGTGCCGTCCGCCACCGTGAACTTGTTGGTGTCAATGGTCAGCCCGCCGTCGAGCGCGGCCGAGCCGGTCACGCCAAGCGTGCCGCCGACAGCGGTGTTGCCCGAATCGTCGATGGTGACGGAGCTGTTCTGGATGGTCTTGCCGCCGGTGCCGTCGAACCGCACAACGGCGTGATCCGAGGACGAACCGGGGCCACCCACGTCACCCGCGCTGGCAGAAGCCCAGGACAGCGTCCCCGAACCGTCAGTCTTCAGCACCTGCCCGCTGGTGCCGTCGGAAGTGGGATAGGCCAGCCCGGAGGCGGTCAGGGTGCCGGTAACCCCAAGAGTTCCGGCTACGACGGTGTTTCCGGTGGCCGCGGCTACCGTAAATTTGTTGGCGTTGACGGCAAAATCGCCCACCGCGCCCAGTGTACCACCCACAGCGGTGTTGCCCGAATCGTCGATGGTGACGGAGCTGTCCTGGATGGTCTTGCCACCGGTGCCGTCGAACCGCACCACGGCGTTGTCGGTGGAGGAGCCAGGTCCCTCCACGTCGGCGGCGACGTTTATGGTGGTGAATGATAGGTTGCCCGCACCGTCGGTGGTCAATACCTGGCCGCCGGTGCCGTCGGAGGTGGGATAGATGAGATTATTGACAGTCAAGGTACCGCCTATCGTTGCATTGCCGCCCACATCCAGGTCCACCCCGGGATCCAGTGAGTTGGCGACATTGGCTCTGAAGGCATACCCCACGCTCACCAGGCTTTGCCGGGGGGTCATTTCGTCGTAGCTGTCGATGGTAATCCCCAGCCAGTAATCCTGGCCGAAGGTCAGGTCGATGGGAGTTATGCTGCCCATGATGACGTGAAAGATCCCGTTGTCCACCGGCACCGAGGGATGGGTTTCAGTCCACAGCGCCGAACCGCCCGTGGCCACACCGTAGATGGACAACGTTATGGCGTGTGTTCCGGTGACGGGGTCGCCGGCAGTATCCGTGAACCGGCCCTGGAAATTAATCATCTGCGGCACGCTTACCGGGTCCGCATTGACATTCCCGGACATTCCCAACAACATTCCCACGACTACGGCTACTACCAGTGTCTTTTTCATAACTTCCTCCTTAGAGTTTATTGGCTACAACAAAAAAGGGCACTTTAACCTCGAAAAAAGCTAAAGTGCCTCTGGTTCTTTTCTTGTAATTCCCACTGTAATAATAGGGAAAACACGAAATGAATACTGATTTTCATAAAGGTTATAGTACTAACATAAAAAATGAAAGTCAAGCGGTCAAGAAGCAGTTGAGCAAGGCCCAAGCAAGGCTTAAGCCTTGCTTACAGATGTCGAAACCGTAGACAAAATGACCGAAGAACAGATGACGATACGACGTGTTTACTTCTTTTTCACGAACCGCTTCTGGTGCTCCCGGTCTTCGTCTTCATCGAGCAGTATCTGCATCCGGCCCCAGTTTTCCCGGCAGGCATCCT
>CAZSJP010000125.1:0-9078 GCA_964606675.1 uncultured bacterium | reverse complement strand
GGTGGTCTAGGACGGTATAGCAGCCGGCAAGCGCGATGATCGATCCCAGAAGCAGGCCGATTCCGGTGCCGCGAGATACGTTCCGCAACATGACTCCACCTCCTTGGGTCCGATCGCTGCCGAAGCGAGCACGGACCCCGGTTCCAACCACTATCTCGCCAACGCGGGAGTGCGCACGCCGGTTCCGAATGGAATGGTACTCCCGTGCCGCCGATCCGTCAACAACGGACTTCGACCACCGTGACGCCGGCGCCGCCTTCTTCGAGCGCACCCATGCTGTGCGACACGACGCGATCGTCCCGTTCAAGTTGTGCGGCGAACTTGGCTCGCAGCGCGCCCGTGCCCTTCCCATGGATGATTCTCACGCGCGGGTACTGCGCGTAGGCCGCGTCGTCGAGGTAGTGATCGACCACCGACCACGCCTCGTCGAACACTTTTCCGCGCACGTCAACCTCCGGCGAGAACGTGTCGGCCGACGACGACATTACCACCGTGCCACCGGTGCGCGCCTTCTGCGGCGGCCTGTCGGCAAGCTTCTCGACCTGCTCCAGCGTCACTTCCAACCGCGCCGAGTCCGTCTGCACGGCCGCCCGACCTCGGTCGAGGTGGACCAATTCGCCCTTGGTGCCCAGATTGCGCAGTCGGACCCAGTTTCCGATCGCGAGATCGTCCGGTTTGATGGCCGCAACCCGCGGCTCCGAGCGCCGGATATGCTCGCGCGTCCGATGAACGGCGTTCCCGATGGTCCGCCGCGCCTTCTTGATGGCCTCGGTCGAGGCTTCGGTCGCCCGCAACTCGGCTACCGTGCGCTCGACGAGAGATCCGGCGTCGCGCAGGATCTTCTCGGCCTCGTCGTGCGCTTCGCGGACCAGGCGCTTCCGATCGGCTTTGACGGCGTCGAAACGTTGTTCGTAGTCCGTCTCCCGTGATTCCAGATCGAGTTCGCGCCGCTCTATGTCCGCGTGTTCCAGCCTGACTGCCTCTAACCGCTGCGTCAGATCGGAGATAAGCTCTTCCATGCGGGTCGCGGCGTTGCCCAGTTCGCTCTCGGCTGCGGCGATGATCGACGGATCGAGCCCGACTCGACGCGATATCTCCAGCGCGTAGCTGGAGCCCGGCAGCCCGACTATGAGCCGGAATGTAGGCTGTAGCGATTCCTGGTCGAACTCCATGCATGCGTTCACGGCCCACGGCCTCTCGTGCGCAAACGCTTTCAGGCCGCCGAGGTGAGTCGTCACGAAGGCCAGCGCGCCCGATGCCGACCATCGTTCGAGCATCGCTCTGGCGAGCGCTTCGCCCTGATCCGGGTCGGTTGCGGAGCCAAGCTCGTCGACGACGATCATGGTCCGGGCGTCGGCCTCGTCGGTGATGCGCGCCAGATGGCTCATGCGCGACGAGAACGTCGAGAGGTCCTGCTCGATGGACTGCTCGTCGCCGATCTCCGCGAATAGCTGGTGGAACACGGGCAGTACGGTGAGGTGGTCCGCCGGGATGAGGAATCCCGATTGCGTCATCGCGATGGCCAGCCCGATTGTCTTCACGGCCACGGTCTTGCCACCCGCGTTCGGGCCGCTGATCGCCAGAAGTCTGCACTCGTCTCCGAACCTGCAATTGAGCGGCGCAGCTTCTCGCCCCTCGTGCCGCAATCGGGCTTCCAGCAGCGGGTGGCGCATGTCGATCAGCTCGAACGTGCCGTCTTCGGAGATCGCTGGGGCAACAGCGCCGGCGTCGAGAGAGTACACGCCGATGGCGAACAGGCGGTCGATGATGGCGATCGCGGTGAGATTCACCTCAAGCTCGGGCAGATGCTCGCGTACGGCGTCGGTCAGCTCGATGAGAATCCTCTCGACCTCGCGACGCTCCTCCAACTCGATTCCACGCACGCGATTGGCGTCCTCAACGGTCTCCATGGGCTCGACGTAGACTGTCTGGCCGGTCGCCGACTGGTCATGCACGATGCCGGCGAGCGCGTTCTTCCGGCTAGCCCGCAACGGGATTGCCGGCCGGCCGTCTCGCATGGCGATGACGCGGTCGGCCAGGACATCGTCCCCGAGGCTGGCCAGGCGCCGTTCGAGGTTGGACCTCAGCATCTGCCGCGCCCGGTCGACGTCTCGACGCAGACGGGCAAGCTTGGGAGAGGCGGAATCTCGCACGAACCCTTGCGGGTCGAGCGAAGCGTCCAGACGATCGACGAGCCCCGGGCATGGTTCGAGGGCGCTCGCCACGTCCCATACGCTCGGATATTTCCCGCTCCTCGATTTGAAGTAGCTCCTCAGCCTGTCGGCGGACCGAGCCAGCTCGCAGAGCTCGAGCAGCGCTTCCTCATCAAGCCGAGCGCCGACTCGCGCGGCAACCGGGAGCGACTGGCGGACGTCGCGTATGCCACCCATCGGCACCGGGTCGTCGGTTCTCACGGCTCGGGCCATCTCGTCGGCCATGCCGAGCGAGCGCCTGACCGCTTCGGGGTCGCCGCCAGGCACCGTCTCTTCGACGGCTTCGCGCCCAAATGCCGTGGCTGCGTTGCCTGCGATCAGCTCTCTGATCTTGTGAAACTCGATTACCTGCAGGGCGTGCTCGTTTATCATCCGGCTTACCTCAATGGTTACCACGAGCTGCCGAGGGCCGTTGTTCAGATCGCGTCGTAGTCATCGGGAAGGCTGGGGGCGTGAGGCACCGGATCGCCGGCGTCGGGTACCCGGTCGACCGAGCGGTAGGCTTCGTCGATGAGCCAGGACATCGAACCCGGGACGTGCGGCTGAATGCCGCGCGCGATGGCACCCGTGACGAACACCGTGCCGCTGACGACACGGGAATTGAGGAGTGAAGCGGTCAGGCCGCCCAACGGCAGGAGCGCCAGAGCGACTGCGACCGCGGCGATCAGCACGACGGCTTTGGCGGACTGTACGACTGCCCCGCCGATCTTGTCGACTATGCCGAACGGCGAGAGGGATACCAAGGTGCCGAGCACGTTCCCGACGATTCGCGCGGCCACCGCGCCGAGGATGAAAATGATCAGGAATGCGATGCCGTACCCGGTACGGGTCGCGACGTCGACGCCGACAACTTCCGCGACGCTCGGAGCGAAGCGGGCGGCCAAGTAGAGCGAGAGGAAGATTCCGAGGATGCCGGCGAGGCTGCGCATCAACCCCCTGCCCCATCCTCGAACGGCAAACGCGGCGATGCATGCCAATGCAGCCACGTCGAATAACCAGAGTGCGTCACCGGACGGCGTGTTCACGATATACCCCCGCGCAGCGGACGGACTCTAGTAAACGCGCGCCCACCCCCACTCGGACGCAAGTCCCGATCTAGCGGGCCACGTGGCCCGCCGACGACAACCCGAGGCCGACCAAGATAGCTGCAGTCCGGCGACGACCGCATGCGACGCGCCGGCCGAATCTTGACCGACGGAGTGCGTGGCGTTCGGTCTTCTACTCTTCGCCTGCCAACTGGGCCTTGCGCATCTTGCGACGGGCAGCGTTGAGCCTGCGCTTGCGGCGCTCGCTCGGCTTCTCAAAATGCTGATGCCGCTTCATGTCGGACATGATACCCGCTTTCTCACAGGTCTTCTTGAAGCGCTTCAGTGCTTTCTCGAACGGTTCCTTGTCTCGAACGATTACGCCGGGCATGCGCCTTACGACCTTTCGTTTGGATTTACCGACAGCCGACCCACCTGGCTCGGACGCTTCCCCGCCGAGATCGACGAGGAATCTTTTAATATAGATGATCCTGCCACGTACATCAACAGTGGCGCGAGGGCGATGCTAATGCTCGGGCAAGCCGTCGGTCCATTGACTGGCGTTCGCCGCGGGGATATCATTAGAAGTTCTTATGGCACTTCTTCAGAAGTTCTTGTGACTTTCCTTCGAACCATCACTCCGTACGATACCGTCACGGCAAGGATTCATCTATGAAGCGAACGTTCCAGCCTCACAACACCCGACGCAAGCGTAAGCACGGATTTCGGGCCAGGATGGCCACCCGCAACGGACGGGCAATACTGAATCGTCGTCGGCGGAAAGGCCGTCAACGACTGGCCGTCTAGGTGCGACGCATGACGGCCGTTGGGCGCCTGATTCGCGACGTCAGAGACCATTCCGCGCCGGTGCGAGGGGACCGGCTGGTTCTATGGCTCGGTCCGTCGGTCGATGTGGCTTCCACGACGTTCGTCATCGGACGTAGGGCCGGTAAGGCGCACGAGCGCAACCTTGTGCGCCGTCGCCTGCGCGAGATTGTCCGCCGGATGCCGGTCGACAGGCCACTCGTGATCAGTGCCCGGCCGAGTGCCCGCGAAGCGTCGTATCGGGAACTTAGCGATGAACTGGAACTCCTTTTCGCCAAGGCGATGGCCCGCCATGGTGGCGATGGCGGTCGTCTGGGTGTATCGAGCGGGGATATCGCCCCTCCTGGCACCGGCCTGCCGGTTTGAGCCAACCTGTTCAGCCTATGCGCTCGAAGCGCTCCGCTGCCACGGATTCCTGCGCGGCGTACGGCTTGCAGTTGCCAGGGTGCTCCGTTGCCGCCCATACGCACCGGGTGGGTATGACCCCGTGCCCTGAGAGGAATTGCACTCGTGGATCGTAACACGCTGATAGCCCTCGTATTTATACTCGCCATATGGCTCCTATGGCCCAAATGGACCGAGTTCCTCTACGGCGAGCAACCTGAGCCCGTGCCGGCAACAGCGACCGGGGCGCGGGCCGACAGCTCCTTGGCGCCGCAAGACATTCCCATCTTCGAACCGACCGACCGCGGCATGACGCTGACCGCGCCCGACCCCGCCCGGGGATTCGAGCCTGTCGACGTAGAGACCGCCGTGGAGCCGACGTTGGTAACCGTCGAGACCAACCTGTACGTGGCCACGCTCACAAGCAAGGGGGCCACGCTGCGGGAATGGCGGCTCAGGAACTTCCGCGAGCCCGATAGCAGCGCGGTGCAACTCATCGCGCCGGACGGCAGGGCCATGGGGCTGCGAATCGGACCGCAGGGCCAAGAGGTCGACATGCGCGATCGGGTCTTCAGCGTCGAGTCGCCGCAGACACACTATACCCTTACGGCCGGCGAGACAGCTTCCGTCAGATTCGTCTACCGTGGGCCCGATGGCCGAGCCGTTCGGAAGGAATGGACCTTCCATGGCGACAAGTACACCATCGAGTTCTTCGCGGGCTTCGATCGATCGCCGGAGATCGACAAGCTCGTGCTGACGTGGCACGGCGAAGTGCCCGCGGCAGAGGGCGAGGTCGCCATCCAACGAGAGATGCCCATGATGTCGACTCAGGCCATGGTCGGCGGCTCGCTGGAGGCACTCACTTACTCCGACGAGCCGGAGACGACCGCGTTCGTCGGGCTGACCGACTGGATCGGCGCGCGGAACAAGTACTTCATGGCCGCGTTCGCACCCGAACACTCCGATCAGGCCGAAGTTCGGCTCATGGCGCGGGGCTATGGCGAGAATCGACCCGTCTATGGCTGGAGCTACTCCCCGTACGACATGACGCGGACGGAGATTCGCGGCTTGCTCTACATGGGGCCTATCGACGTCGATCTGCTGACCGCGGCCGGCCACGAGTTGGACCAGGCGGCGGACCTTGGCTGGAGCGTGATACGGCCGATATCGAAGGTGGTTCTCTGGTCGTTCCTCGGTCTGCACAAGATCATCCCGAATTACGGCTGGATCATCGTCATCTTCTCCATCGCCGTCAAGATCATCCTGCATCCGCTCACGAAGAAGAGCTACGAGAACACGAGCAAGATGCAGAAACTCAAGCCGCACATGGACGAGATCCGCGAGAAGTTCAAGTCGGATTCGCAGAAGGTGAATCAGGAGATGATGAAGCTCTACAAGGAGCACGGGTTCAATCCGCTCGGCGGATGCCTGCCGATGCTTCTGCAGATGCCGATCATCTTCGCGATCTACGCGGTCCTCAGCAACAACATAGAGTTCCGGCAGCAGCCATTCATCCTCTGGATCACCGACCTCTCGGCCCCGGATACGATCTATACGCTGGCCGAGGCGCTGCCCATCTACGGCAAGCACATCAACATCCTACCGGTCCTGATGTCGGTCAGCATGTTCTTCCAGCAGAAGCACATGCTGACCGATCCGAAGCAGAAAATGATGGTCAACAACATGCCGGTCATCATGCTGGTCATTATCAACAGCATCTCTTCCGGGCTGGTCCTTTACTGGTTCATGTTCAACATCCTCTCGGCGGGTCATCAGTACCTCATGGTGCATCGCAAGAATCAGGCGGACGGGACAGCGGCGCTCGAAGCGCCGGGGCTGTCGATGAAGAACCCGACGAAAGCGCGTCGCAAGTAGCCTCAATGCGCAAGAGTGCCCGCGGCATCCAAAGGCGCGGGCACTCGACCTGCCCGACGAATGCGTACGCCGACCCCTTCGACTTACCTTTCAGGCCGCGCGATTCTACCCAGCCGACCAAAGGGGCTCCCTATGCCCGAGACGATCGTTGCACCGGCTACGCCGCCCGGAGAGGGTGGGGTGGCCATCGTGCGCCTCAGCGGCCCCCAATCGATCCCGATCGCCGACACGCTCTACCACGGCAAACGTCCGCTAGCGGAGGTTGAGAGCCATCGCCTCGCCTACGGCACGCTCGGCCTGCCGGGCGCGTCTATCAGCGACGAAGTGCTCGTGGCCGTCATGCGCGCTCCCAACAGTTACACGCGCGAGGACGTGGTCGAGATCAACTGCCACGGAGGCTCGCAGCTCGCCGAGGAGGTTGTACGAGCGTGCTGCGACCTTGGCGCGCGTCGAGCCGAGCGGGGCGAGTTCACGGAGCGAGCATTTCTCAACGGGAGGCTCGATCTGGCGCAGGCCGAGGCCGTGCTCGACATTGTCGGCGCGCGGACGCGCACCGGCATCTCGGCGGCGTGCTACCAACTCGCCGGTGGCCTCTCGGAACGTCTGCGAGCCGTTTCCGCCCTGCTGACGTCCGTCGTTGCCACTATCGAGGCGAGCCTGGAGTTCGAAGAGGACGACCTGGGCCTCGGCGATTCAGCCGAACACCTTCCGCGCATTCGGTCGGCACGCGACGATGTGGCGGCGATCGCCCGTACCTACGACAGGGGCCGGTTGGCTCTACGCGGGGCGTCGGTGGCAATCGTGGGGCCGCCGAACGTGGGCAAATCGAGCCTGCTGAACGCCATCCTCGGGGAAGACAGGGCGATCGTCGCGCCGACGCCGGGCACAACGCGGGACCTCATCGAAGCCGAAGCCGACCTCGACGGCATCCGCGTGCGATTTCTGGATACGGCCGGGATCAGGCACTCCGGCGACTCGGTCGAGCGTGAGGGATCGCGACGAGCAGGCCTGGCAGCCGAATCGGCCGACCTCGTTCTACTCGTGTGCGATGCCTCCGGCGTCGTCCCGCCCGAGGCGTGCTTCGCCATCGCTACAGCCACGGCACCGTGCGTCGTCGTCGCCAACAAGGTCGACATCGGCGATCCGGGCGCGGTGGACCAACTGCGTTCGGGTGCAGGAGAACGACCGTTCTGCGAGACGTCGGCGTTGAAGCACCTCGGCATCGACGACCTCTGTGCCATTGTTCGCACGTCGCTGATGGGCGATTCGCCCGATCCGCCGACGAACGGGATCGTCTTGCGCGAGCGTCACTACCGGGCGCTAACGGCTTGCGGGGAGCATCTCGGCCGGGCGATCGGTGAGGCGGGCGGCCAGGCACGGACGGAACTGGTGGCCGCCGACCTTCGCCTGGCGCTGAACGAGACCGGCCTCATCACCGGCGAGACGACGCCGGAAGACGTGCTGCGCGCGATCTTCAGCGAGTTCTGCGTAGGGAAATAGAAAAGCCCACTCCCTCGCGAGAGTGGGCTTCTATGCCGCATACGGGAGTCGAACCCGTGCTACCGGCGTGAGAGGCCGGCGTCCTGGGCCACTAGACGAATGCGGCTAACCTAACCCTTTGAAAATACCCCGTCGGTCATATCGATGCAAAGGGCCGCGGCGCCACCGACACGTTACGCCTCCGGCTGGCTGCCCTGCGCTGCTGCGGGAGCCGGCCCGTGATCCGGAAGCCTGAAGCTAGCAACCGACTGACGCAGCCTTTCCGATATCTCACCAAGTTCCGCTCCGGACGCAGCAGACTGCTGAGAGCCGAACGCAGTCTGGTTGGCAATCTCCGAGATGCCGCCCATCTGCTCGACCACCGACTCGCTGGCGGACCTCTGCTGCCTCGACGAAAGCGATATCTCCTGAATGAGATCCGCCGACTGCTGCGCCACGCTCACGATTTCGTTCAGCGCGCTGCCCGCTTCATCGGCGAGATCGACACCCTCGGCCACCTCGCTGACGCCCGTCTCCATCGCTGCGACGGCCTCGGTAACTTCCGACAGAATGCTCTGAACCAGCGTGGCGATGTCGTTGGCCGCCTTCGTCGAGCGGTCGGCGAGGCGACGGACCTCTTCGGCAACCACTCCGAACCCGCGTCCGGTCTCCCCGGCGCGAGCGGCTTCGATGGCGGCGTTGAGAGCCAAGAGGTTGGTCTGAGTGGCAATCGTCTCGATCAGGTGGACGATGTCGCCGATCTCCTGCGAGTTCTCACCGAGGCTCTTGATGCGGTCAGCCGTCTGCTGCACCGTGTTGCGGACCCGATACATCGCGTCCATCGTCTTGGCGACAGCCTCGCCGCCCTTTAGCGCCGCATCGGTGGTGCGTCGTCCGGCCTCCACGGCTGCGTCGGCATTCTCGGCGACCTGCGAGATGGCCACCGCCATGGATTCGATCGCGGTCGCGGTGTTCGTTATCTGGAGCACCTGCTCTTCGGCGTCGTGCGCCATTTTCTCGGTAGAGCCGACGATCTCTCCCGTCGATGCACCGACCTGGGTTGCTGCGCTCTTCACCTCGCGAATCAGGTTGCCCAGCTCGCCGGACATCAGGTTGAACGCGTCGGACAGGGCGCCCATCACGTCGGCTGTCACCTCGGCCTGGCGCGTAAGGTCGCCATCGGCTGCCGACACGACGACGTCGAGCAACTCGGTGATCTGTTTCTGCAGGGATTCTCTATCGACTTCGGTCTGCAGAACCACTGCAACGCCATCGAG
>CAZSJP010000124.1:0-9139 GCA_964606675.1 uncultured bacterium | reverse complement strand
GCGCCGCTCTCAGGCTGGATCAGGATGACCTGCGCGTGGCCGCTGCCGTCGAACGGGCCGATGGTGGCAACCTCGTGGCCACGGCGCCGGAGCTCGGCTATCGTCTCGTCCGTGAACCTGTTCTCGACCGATACCTCGTTGCCGGCTCCGCTCGTCCACCGCGGGGCCTCGATAGCTTCCTGCGGCGTCCAGCCGAAATCCACGAGCTTCTGGATCACCTGCAGATTGGTCTGCACCTGCACGTCGCCACCGGGCGTGCCACCCACGATGTACGGACGGCCAACGGCGTTACCGGCGCCATCGTTGCCGAATACCATATACGTGTTGAGCGTGTGGATGGGCCGTTTGCGCGGCGCCACGACGTTGGGACTCGACGGGTCGAGCGAGAAGCAGCACATGCGGTTGTTGAGGAGCATGCCCGTCCCCTCGACGACCACGCCGCACCCGAACCCGCCGAAGATGCTCTGGATGAATGACACGGCATTCCCATCGCCGTCCGCAACACAGAAATAGGTCGTGTCGTGGTCGGTGAGCGCACCCGCCCCATGCGCGGGGTCGGCTCTCTCTGGATCGATGCTGTCGAAGCGGCTCCGTGCGAACCGCGTCGACAGCATCTCGTCCAGCGGTATGTCGGCGGCGCGGGGGTCTCCGCTGTACCGGAGCTTGTCGGCAAACGCAAGCTTCTTCGCCTCGATGCTGTAGTGCACAGTGTCTGCCGACAGCGGGCCCATGTCGGCAATATCGGCGTGGTTGCAGATGCTAAGCTCTTCGAGCAATATGTGGCCTTGCGACACCAGCGGCTGCTCATAGACGGTATAGTCGCGGTACTTCGAGCTGATAGGCTTGCCGACGTCCGTTCTGTGTTCGGACATGTCTGCCGCCGTGAGCAGTCCGCCGTTCTCGTCGGCCGAGCGCGCTATGCGGTCGGCGATCTCCCCTTCGTAGAACGCCGCGCGGCCGCCGTCGGCGATCAGCCGGAGCGTGCGGCCGATATCCGGGTTTGCCCACGTTGCACCGGGGTCCGGCGCCGGGCTGAAGACCCTCTTCGACGACTCGTATCTCGCCATTCGTGGCTGCGCACCGGCGATAGCTCGGTGAAGGTCCATGTTGACCGGGAAGCCTCCCTCGGCGTATGCGATCGCCTGAGCGAATATGTCGGCGAGGCTCCAGCGACACCATCGGCTGTGCGCTTCGAGCCACCCGTCGACCTGGCCCGGCACCGTTGTCGAAATCGGTCCATCGTCGGAGATGCTCGTGCCGGGGAAGCGATCGAGCGTCGCGTTGCTCGGGGAATTGCCGCTCCCATTCACTGCGGTGGTGTCGCCGGTGCCGGCATCGTGGACGATCATGAAGACGTCGCCGCCGAGGTTCGAGTTGTACGGCTCCACGACGTTCAGCACCGCAGCCGTGGCAAGCGCGGCGTCCATGAACGTGCCGCCGTGGCGGAGCGCGTCGACCCCGGCACTCGTTGCCAGCGGGTGGGCCGTAGCCACCATGCCGTTGGCGCCCATCGCCAAGCCGCGGTGAGTCTCTATCGGGCGAGGCCCCGTCCACGATCTCATATCCTGCCGCCCCCCTGCAGCGCTCGTCGAAGCTGCGAGATGCGCGGTTTCGCGCTATCGACAAGACGTTTCCTCTGTTGGTTGATTACGGAGTCCATGCCCGGAAAACGGGCGCACATCTCGACCATCAGGAAGACCGCGTTGAGGAAATCGTTGAGGCCGATCTCCTCCCGGGCGATGATGCGTGACGTCCCTCCCCCGGGTGGGAGTTCGTTGTGGTAGTTTCCGAGTGGCAGTGCCAGTCCGGCGGTTCGGTACCCGAACGCGTTGAGTACGGGGGCTTCGCAGCTCCCACCTTCCATCAGCGCCTGCTGGTATCTGAAACCTGCGCCTGTGTCCTCGGCTTTTAGCTGGGCGGCCGTTTCTCTCATGAAGCGAAGGAACGAGTCGTCGAACACACCGCTCTTGTCTCCGAGGCGAACAACCGGCCCCAGCCCCTGCGTGGCGCCGGGCATCGCGCTGCTCATCTCGACTGAGACGATGGGCAGTGTCAGCGGCAGTTCGCCGGAGTTGGCCAACCCGATCGCACCCACGAAGCCCACCTCCTCGGCGCGCGTGAAGATCGCCCACACCTCCGCGTCGACGCCTCTGTCGGGCAGTTCGGTCAGAGCGGCAAGCAGCAGGCCACACCCAGCGACGTCGTCTATCGCGGCACCTCGGACGATTCCGTTCGAGAAGTCGGGATCGGGTAGATCCCACATCCCAAGCGCTCCGACCGGCGGCAGCCTGTCGCACATCACCCGCACGGTCTTCGTGGGGATGGTGTCATCTCCGCTCGCGGATACGATGATGCCACGAAACTCCTCCGAACCGGCGTAGAAGACGACGTGCGCTCCAGCGAAATAGTCGGGGCTGACCCCGCCGTACCAGGCCGCTTCCACACCGTTGTTCTGCATTTCCGTGACCTGGAAACCCGGATGGTCCATATGCGCCATGAAGCCGATCAGAGGCCCGTCGGGGTCCTCTCCCGGTCGCCTCGCGACGATATTGCCGAAGCCATCCGTGCGATGCTCGATGCCAAGGTCGTCCAAGGTACGGATGATTAGCTCGGCTACCGCGTCCTCGCAGTAGGGAGCGGTGGGCGTTCTCAACAGAGGTTCCAGCAGCGTCTGTGCTGCGGCCTGATCCACGAACGTAGCCTCCTATCGGTTCTTCTTCCTGGCCGATTGCTTGATTCTCGCGACGATGGCGCCGTCGCCACCGTCCTTCCGTGGCGCCCATTGCCACTGGGCCACCCATTTGCGCCCCACGCCGTCCAGCCATTCCGGAATCGCGTTTCGCAGGATGCCGATCCCGTCGGGACTGTGGTGCCCCTTGCCGACGATGATGAGAATCTGCCCGCCGCGTCGTCCGTGCGCCTTTAGTGCCAGGGCCAACTCCGACGTGGCCTGCTCTACGGTGAGGCCGTGCAAGTCAACCTTCTCCTCGACGCCGTCGGCTCGGGGCTTGGGCGGCGGAGGGTCGGAGTCGGCCTCTGAGCCCTTGTGCTCACGAATGTCGTCGGTGGTGATGGACTCCACCGCGTCGAGGAACTCCCGCCGGCTCTGTTCATCGCCGGAGCCGTCGAAGGGCTGCTTGAGGGGTCTTTCTCGTTTCCGCACAGGCCGTTCCACGTCGCCGACTACGAGAGCGTCTCGGGGTGCTCGCCGATATCCAATATTGAGCACGCCATCACGGGATTCAGTCCGAGCCGCGCGGCCTCCTCCAACAACTCGTCGCTCTCCGCGCCCGGATTCACGAACAGCTCCACCGGCTTCTTGTCGGCGATATCCGGCAAGATCCGCAGCCCGACGTCCGGGAGAACATACAGCGTCACTCGGTCCACGTCGCCGGGGATATCCGCGACTGAAGCGTACGTCCTGATCCCTTCGATCGTCGCGGCACTCGGGTTCACCGGATAGACCGTGTATCCTTGCCTGACGTAGGCACGAACCGCCTTGTTGCCGTATTTCCGACGATCGCTGGAAGCCCCCACAACGGCAACTGTCGGCATAAGCACCTCCTGATCGAGCTGTCACGGAAGCCGGCCCTGCTCCGCGGTGCGCTGCATCCACGCATCCTGCAAGCAGGCGTCCTGCACACGGACAATGAAATCTAACCCTCGTACGCGCCAGATGAAACGCGGCACCGAGACCCGCGTCGGCTGCCGATCGAGCCTGGAGAAGAGTTCGGCGCCGCGTGTCGTCCGCTAGCTAGACCGTTGCCTTCGCCGCTTCGATCACCTTGTCGTAATCGGGTTCGTCGGTTGCCTCAGGCACGACCTGGGCGTAGGCGACGTTGTCGTCTTTGTCCACCACGAACGCGGCACGAGCAAGCAACCCAACCTCCTTGATCCTGACACCCCACGCAGTGCCGAACGAGTGAGTCTTGTAGTCCGACAGCACTTGAATCTGGTCTATCCCCGCCGCGCCGCACCACCTCGACTGGGCGAACGGCAGATCCATGGTGACGGTGAGTATAGCCACATCGTCGCCGAGAGCCCCCGCGGCTTCGTTGAAGCGCCGCCCCTGAGCGTCGCACACGGACGTATCGATGGAAAGAGCCACGCTGACGATGCGCACTTTGCCGCTCGAGTCGTCAAGCGTCACGTCGGACAGGTCGTTCGCCGCGAGCGTGAACGCGGGCGCTTTGTCGCCGACGCGCAGCTCTGGGCCGATGAGTGTTACTGGGTTGTTCTTGAACGTGATAGCGCCATGTCGTTCGTCTGACATATCTACCTCCCTCCGGCATGCTGCAAGTCGATTTCAGTCACTGAACCACGAGGGGGCGATGCGCCCTGCGCTCCACCGTTGGCGCGCCGTGGATCGGCTGCGTAGTTTACAGGATATACCTGCAATGCGTCGACTTATGTTCCATGAAGGGGCGAATATCATGGGAGACAACAACCTGATGCTGGTAGCGGTCGCCGCTGCGTTCGTCCTGATCTGGATGCTCATCCGGTCGCGACGCACCGCGAAAGCCACTGGCGTTTCGAGGCGCCACTGGGAAGAACACTTGCGGGACCAAGAGGAGGCCGGCGGCCCATCGGAGCCGGAGTGGCACCTGAAGGAACTGGACGCGGGCGGCATGTTCCACTTGTCGCTGCCGCGCGGGCTAGAGGAAGACTACCGCGTTCTGAGGCGCGACAGAATCGAAAGACCGGACGAACAGATCGAGTATGCGCTCCAGGTCGAAAGCGGCGACCCTGAGCATCCAATGTGGCTCAACTGGCACAAGCAAGGCATCCACACGCATGCGTGGCTGGTAGAGTACGTCGAATCGGGGCCGGCCGTGCTCGGTCTCTCGTCGGAATCGCTGGGCGCCATGCGCGAGTCCGGCGTCGGCACGGCAACCTATCGCGACAGGGAATACACTCTCGACAGCACGGATATCCTGGTGCTGTACCCGTCCGGCAAGAGGCCGGGCAAGGACATGACCAGGTGGGACCTTCGCGACGAGACAGGGACACGGCAGTTGCTGGTGCATCTCAAGGAGTGGGAAGAGGAAGCATATCAGGTGTACGCGGGGCACGAGCTGTGGCTTCGCGACTTGACGATCGTCGCACCGCGCGGAGGAGCACCCGCGCCCGACGCGGCGCAACCGGCCGACACCGAGGAGATTCCGGATGAGCGTGACGCCCAGTGACAGCATCGTATTGGCCGAGAGCGGCAGTACCGACTACGTGATCGTGATCGCCGACGACGCCCCCGAGCCGGTAGCCTACGCCGCCGAGGAACTCGGGAAGTTTCTCCACGAGTCCACCGGCGCCGAGCTAGAGATCAGGAGCGATTCGGGGCCGCCGGCTCCGAAGGAGATCATGATCGGACCAAGCCGGCACACCAGGGCAGACGCACTTGGCGCCGTGCCCTCCGACCTTGGCGCCGAGGAGTTCGTCATCAAGACGTTTCGCGGGCACGTCGTCATCTCGGGTGGCCCACCGCGAGGCACCCTATACGGCGTGTACGAGTTCCTCGATCGGTTCGTAGGATGCCGCTGGTTCACCAAGGACGTCAGCCGCGTCCCCAAGCACGAGGCGTTAACGCTGGGCAACATCGACGTGCGCAGACGGCCGACGCTGGAATACAGAGAGCCGTATTTCCGCGAGTTTTTCGACGGCGACCTGTGCGCGCGCAACCGATGCAACTCCAGCGCCTCCGACCTGGACACGCGCCACGGCGGCAAAGTCAAGTACGGCACCTTCGTGCACACGTTCGAGACTCTCCTGCCGGTGGCGGAGCACTTCGCCGAGCACCCCGAGTGGTACAGCATGATCGACGGCAAGCGCACCGACGATCATACGCAGCTCTGCCTGACGAATCCGGAGGTACTCGACTTGGTGATCGAAGGCGTCCGCAAGTGGATCCGCGACATGCCCGACGCAACGATCTTCAGCGTCAGCCAGAACGACTGGACGAACCCCTGCGCGTGCGAGAACTGCAAGGCCATCGATGAGAGCGAGGGGGGCCATTCAGGCACGATGCTGCATTTCGTGAACAAGGTCGCCGAAGCCATTGAGGAAGAGTCGCCGCACATCGCCATCGACACGCTTGCGTACTGGTACACCAGGAAGCCACCGAAGACGGTCAGACCGCGCCCCAACGTCATCATCCGCCTCTGCTCGATCGAGTGCTGTTTCGCGCATCCGCTGGATTCCTGTCCGGAGAACGCGTCGTTCGTCGACGACATTCGCCAATGGAGCAAGATCACCGACCGGCTCTACGTGTGGGACTACGTGACGAACTTCCACAACTACATCATGCCGTGGCCGAACTTCAACGTTCTGGGGCCGAACGTGCGCTTCTTCGCCAACCACAGCGTCATCGGCCTGTTCGAGCAGGGCAACTACTCGCCCGGCGGCGGCGGAGAGATGGCGGACCTGCGCGCATACGTCCTCGGCCGGCTGCTGTGGGACCAGAACGTCGACGAGAAGGCCGTGCGCGCGGAATTCCTCGATGGCGTGTACGGCAACGCCGCACAGCACGTGGAGGAGTATCTCGACCTCATCCACGAGCCGGTCGCCGACCCCGACATGCACATACACATCTTCTGCGACGTCGACAGCCCGCATCTAACGGGCAACATGATCCTGAAAGCGGACATGGCTCTCAGCAAGGCCGAGAGGGCCGCGGAATCCGACGCGATCAAGCGCCGCATCGAGCTTCTGCGGCTGCCGTTGGATTACGTCGGGATACGCCGCATGCCGGCCGAGGACGCCGAGCGCCGGCACCTGCTCGATAGGTTCGTTGCCGTTGCGAAACGCGAGGGTATCACGAATGTTAGCGAGCAATGCACGATCGACGCCTGGATAGAGAAGGGCGCCGGAGACCCCAACGCATGATGACGTCTCGGGCGCGGGCAAGCAACCGAGTCAACATCGATCGAAAGGCCGCAGAATGGCACTCAGAATCGGGTTCATAGGTTCCGGCGGGATCGCTCAGGCGCACCTGAAATCGCTTGAGAAGCTCCCCGACGTTCAGCCAGCGGCGTTCTGCGACGCCGACGAGAGCAAAGCGCGTGAGTCGGCTGAACGCTACGGCGCGACCGCCCACGCCGGGTTCGAGCAGATGCTCGACGCGGGACCACTGGACGCCGTGTACATCTGCGTGCCGCCGTTCGCGCACGGCGAGCCGGAGGTCGCATGCATCAGCCGATGGATTCCGTTCCTCGTCGAGAAGCCGCTGGGCGTCGACATGGGCACCGTAACGGACATACTGGGTCGCCTGCGCCGCTCCGGGCTCGTCAACGCGGTTGGCTACATGAATCGGTACCGCAACTCGCTTCAGCGAGGACGCCAAATCCTGCGCGGCGGCAAGGTCAGCAGCGTCGAGGCCCACTGGGTGGGCGGCACCCCAGGTGTGCCGTGGTGGAGCCGTCGCGACCAGTCGGGCGGGCAACTCGTGGAGCAGACCACGCACCTCGTCGACGCGATAGCTTACCTCGTCGGTCGCGTCACGGAAGTCTATGCCGTTGGAGCCACCGACACGCGCGACTCTGCGCCGGATGGGTACGACGTCGACGACGCCTCGTCGTTGACCCTCAGGTTCGCCAACGGCGCAGTGGGGAGCATCAACTCGTGATGCACAGTCAACAGCTGCGGCGGTGTCGGTCTGGACATCTACGGGCAGGACGCCGTGCTGTCGTACCGAGGGTGGGACATGAGCCTGACGGCGACCATGCCCGACGGGACGGTCGAAGAAGTCGAAGGCGAGGCCGACATATTCGACGTCGAGGACGCGGCCTTCATCGAGGCGGTGAAGAGCAGCGATCTGGGGCCGATCAAGTGCACGTACTCACAGGCTTTCCACGCCCATCAGGTGTGTATGGCGGCAAACGAATCGCTCGGGTCCGGGCAGCCGGTTGCGGTAGGCGGGTAAGAATCTGGAGGCCGACACGCGCTCCTCGCCAAGCGGCTGGTCGCGGGGAACGCACGATTTCTCGTACGCTTCGCCGCGCATCGGCATATCTTGAGTGTATGGGGAACGCCCAAGAAGCACCGCATCGAACGTCCGAGAGGGAGCATGCCGCGATGGTACGATTGCTCGCAACGCTCGTCATGCTGTCCGGCATCTGTTCGGCTCAGGGCATGTTCGTGCCGGTCGGAGAGAGCGGACCGTACGTCAATGGGGCGTTGGGATTCGACCGCGATCTCGGTACGCGGGGCATATCGGCCGGCTATTGCTTCGGAGGCGTGCTCGACGTGGGCCTCGGCGTGATGCGGTCGGCGGACCGAAAGCCGGAGATCGTCTCCTTCGGGCCGGCGCTTGCGGTATCGGGCACGGGCATCGCGGGGCCGGCTGAGCGCCCGGACTACCACGATCTCGACGAAGACCTGTCGGCGGTTACCATCGAGCCGTCCGTTGTCTTCCACCTGTTGAAGGACGACCGCCGGGTGCCGTTCGCGCTCGCTGTGTCGACCTCGTACCGGCACCACCGCTACCCGGACGAGACGAACCTCACTGCAAGCGCCTACGTCGCCGGAGTCTCTGCCTACCGCCCGTTCGACCTCCTGCCAGGCGTCACCCTGACTCCCGAGATAGGGCTGATCTACACCTCGTTCGACATGACCGAGCGGGCGGTCGCGGTAGTCCGCAATCGGAATGGCTACGTGAAGGAGAGGATCCCGTACGCGATCCATACCTCGCACTGGAACCTGATGCCGGTGGCGGGGCTGCATTGGGGCTTCAGCAGTTCGTCCGGAGCGATCGTTCACTTCGACGCTGTCGGCGGATACGTCAGGGTCACCACCAGGGACGAGATCGGCGACGATGAACTCGTGCGCCGGTACAGTCGCAGAGTGTTCTCGTTCGGCGTCGGCCTCGCGCTGCCGGGGCTGCTATAGGAGAGTGACCGGGTCGACGTCTATCGCGAAGTGGACATGGCGCGTCTGGCGCAGGTTCTCGAAACGGTCCCTCATCTCTCGCGCGATGGCACGCAACTGCCCGCCATGCTCGCCTTTGAGCAACACGTGCCAACGCCAGAGCTTCCTGACTTTCGGGATGGGCGCCTCCGAAGGCCCGAGCACCTCGACCGTCTCCGGCGCGAGCGAGACGGCGATCCGGCTCATCTGTTGCGCGATGTCGGCGGTGCGGTCCTCGTCG